>CAIWHI010000569.1 GCA_903912435.1 uncultured Bacteroidota bacterium
CACATGAAGTCAATGAATCACTTACTGATACCCAATGCAAGCCCTTATCGCTTGATCGGTAAAAGGTGCCCGGCTCACTACCTGCATATAATACTGATGGATTGGATGGGGCAACGCCAATACAATAAATATTATTCTGGTGGTTTTCTAAATTACCTGATGGCGCCTTGTAAGTCTGGGTAGGTCCTAGTAATGTCCAGTTAGCAGTGGTTGTAGTGCGCTTTGCAGTATTGTTTTTGCCACTATACTGGTTGGCTATTGATTGCAACAATAGGTTTTTATTATAGTTAGGGTCATATATAATAGTCCCATCTGCCTGTACAAATGGTGCCATACTATTGCGCCAACGGATATAAGCATTGGCATATGGGTCTTCATGAAATTCTTCCTCATCATAATCATTCCTATCAATTGGGCTCAGTTTTGAAGGCTTTTTATCTTCAGCATTCGTGTTTTTATAAACCTCAATTAAGGAGTCAATTTTATAAATGTTAGGATGTTTCCAGTCTACCAATTTCACCCAATCAGGTACCGGAATAGTAGCAGGTAAATCAAACGGATAACTTTGCTGGGCAAATAATGTTGCTGTTGAGATAAGCAAAATAAAAAATACACCTGAAAAAAAATTGGAGAACTTCATGCAAAAATTTTAAGTAATTAGAATTGAACCTCTTAAGACAGTAAATTTAAGCAAATAATTATTTTTTTGCCGTTTTAATAGTGCATTCAAAAATGCACGGCAGTAAAAAAATGGATAATTATAGTAACTAGATTACCAAATCAATCTTTTACCCCCTCCAATATCCATGTTTCCATCATGCCCTTACTTTTTATATTCATTGCTCCCCTGCTTCTGAAAATAAAATTTGGTGGCAGCTTGTTTTTAAAATTATCAGTACAATGAATTTCACCTGGTAACCCTGAGGACTCCATGCGGCTGGCTGTGTTCACAGCATCTCCCCAAACATCATAAATAAATTTCTTTTTACCTATCACGCCCGAAACTATAGAACCACAGTCTATACCTATACGCATCCTAATTGGTGACCCATCAGGCGCCAAATATCCATCCATGACTTTCTTAATTTCCAAAGCCATTTTTGCAGCAAGAATCGGATGGTCGGCTCTGGGTTCGGGTAATCCGGCAACTACCATATAGCAGTCACCTATTGTTTTAATTTTCTCGAGACCAAATTTATCAGCAATAGCATCTAATTTGGTAAAAATATCGTTTAGCGTAGTTACAACCATATCAGGACCGACCTGTTCCGAAAAAACAGTGAACCCAACTATATCTGCAAAAATTATTGATGCTTCAGTAAAATGGTCGGCAATAGGATACTCTTTCCTTTTAAGTCGTCTTGCAATTTTAGGCGGAAGGATGTTAAGCAAAAGTTTTTCAGTTAATCTTCGTTGGCGAATCAACAATATCATACCAACTATTAAAACAAACATACCTATCAAAAAAAGTACAGACTCATTCCTTTTTTTCGTTTTGATGACATCATTTAATTTTATCTGAATGGCATTCTGCTCCAGGGCATAGTTTTTCTCTTCTATAGCTCGTTGCTTTTCAAGATTAGCGAAGGCTACCCTCTTTGAAGTACTGTTAACCGAATCCTTATAGAAGATATATTCCTTTTCTGCCTTCAATGCTTCCTCACTATTACCATTGAACTCATATTCCAATGCCAGATCGTGGTAACATGCCTGTAAATAATCTATTGCACCAATTTCCTTAAATAAGGCACTGGCTCTGGTTGAAAATTCTATAGCTTTGCCTATATTTTGCTTTTGGTCTCCCTCCCACTCTAACTTTTTACCCTTAGACCTTTGTTGAGCTATCCCTAAATACATAGCACCCATATTGCCCAATAGTATACCCATACCTTGTTTGTCATTTAGTATAGTATATAATTGTAATGCCTGCTCACTTAAATCCAATGATCTTTTATAATCTTCCATATTACCATACACATCAGCCATATTCTGGAGCTTATTAGCCATGGCCGAGGTATCATCCATTTGTATGTATATATCCAATGCCTGCTTATCAAAGGCTAGTGCCTTGTTGAAATCCTTAAGATCAGAATATACATTACCTATATTTCCAAGGTCAATAGCTATAGATTGCTGGTCTCCCGACTCCTGGTGGAGTTTTAAAGCTAATGTATCGTAATGTAATGCATCAGCAAATTTCTTTGGTGTTTGATAAATTATACCCAGATTACCATAGATACGTGATTTACCTTCTTTATTATTCTGATGATCATAAATTCCCAAGGCCTTCAATTCATAATCCAAAGCTTTTAGATAATCTCCAAGATCATCATATATCATACCAATATTACCCATTACCCTGGCCTCCCCATCGCTATCATTGATACTGTTAAAAAGATTCAACGCACTGGTATACTCAAATAGAGCAGTATCATAAACTGCCCTATTCATATATATAGTACCCAGGTTTTTGTGGGCCGTTGCTATCCCTTTGGCATAATTGAGACGGCCTGCCAAATACATTGCTTTTCTGGCATAGGGAATACCGTTATCGGCATTTACAAAATAGTATTTATAGGCAATGGTGTTTAAAACATTCACCTTGAATGTATCTTCACTTAATAGTGGTAATCGCTTTTGCAATGAATCTATTAATGATTGTCCCAGTAATTGGGCATAACAGTTTTTATTATTGCCTACTAAAAATGATGCGATAAACAATACTGCAAATAATCGCAGATGTCTTAAAAAAGAAAGCTCATATTTAAATTTACCCATTTTCATGCATTACCCACAATAAGGTGCTTTTATCCTATTTATTAGTCTTTATGTTATTTGGACGACAGATAAATAATTAACCTTCGGTCAAAATAAACTACTAAAAATTTCTAAAATAATATACAAAAAAATGGCTGTCTCCACATTATTGTGAGACAGCCATTAGATAAAGTATCGAATTTAAATTAAGCTTTCTTAGTAGTTTTTGCAGCTTTTTCTTCTGCTGCTACTGTTTCTTTAGCAGCAGTTTCGCCGGCTAATTTCCTTTCCAGGTCCTTAACTTTTTTCTTAAGGTCGTAAATAGTCTTGTAAACTTCATCCAATTCAGAACGAGTAGCTACAGGGATACCTTTCAGATTCTTTTCCATCTGTAAGTTCATATCCATTTCAATCTTAGTCTTAAGGGCTACAACTTCAGCCATTAGTTTGCTGTACTCATCACTTTCAAATAATGATACAAAAACCTTATCGCTGATATTCAACCACTCCTGGTACAATGAAATCATGCTGCTCACTTCTTTACCTTCCTGAACTTTCTTAGCAGTGCTTTCAGCTAATGCATCCATCACTTTCTGGCCCTGGGTATAAATCATGTACTGCAATTCAGCATTCTTGATATTATATACCATCACGCGGTTAGAAATTTCATTCCACTCGTTCAGTGATTTTGTGTATTGGTTAGGAGTAACCATTTTATTGAATGGAGCAGCTGCTTCGCTCATTGAATTATACCATTTAGTATAACCATCAAGAGCTGTACCAAACATACCTGCCTGGTTGAAGGCTGGATTGTTCATCATACCACGCATGCTGTTGTAACCGTTCATACCAGCTTCGCTCATTTGTTTCATACCATCCTGCATCATAGCAGTCATGTTCTTCATATAGTCACCACCATTACCTGGCATGAAGCTGAAATATTTATCCATCATGTCCTTGTACATTTCAGGATTCAGGAACTGCTTGTAAACGTCCATGTTGAAAGTCTTATCAGATACAGACTTCATCATTGGTTCCCACATTTGTGCAAACTTAGTAAAGCCATCACCTACATTAATCATGCCCTTGTAAGCATCCTGTATAGTACCGCTCTGGAACACCTTCTGCATTTCGCTGAAGTTATTGTTGAGCATGTTGTAATACTGGGTGAACATATTAGTCATGTTGTCAGTAGCTTTTTTAGTAGCATCCTGGTTGAATGGGTTCATGTTCTGCATCTGGTTCATCCAGTTGTTAGCCTGCATTTGGTTCATCCATGCAGCCCATGGGTTATTATTGGCGTTCATTGTATTCTGCCAGTTTGCAAATGGGTTATTCTGCATGAAAGGATTATTTTGCATAAATGGATTGTTTTGAGTGAATGGGTTAGCAGTAAAAGGATTAGAAGTAGTGTTATTTGTACCGCTGAAACCCTTCATCCACTCCTGATTCATATCCCAAATTTGCTTTGCATAAGCAGCCTGAGTTTTGAACCAATTTTCTGCAAATTCATTTATTTTAGAGGTATTTTCTTTTACTGTTTCGGTTGCATTAGCTACTGTTTCTTTTACTGTCTCAGCAGTAGTAGTAGCCTGCGCTGTAGTCTTAGCGAAGATGTTTTTCTGACCTTCAAGCCAGTTCTTGTACCATTCGCTTCCTTTTTCAATGGTATCGTTGATAACGGTATTACCATTGGTAATTTTTTTGGTGTTTTCAACCACAGTATCCAACACTTGTTTTTGTGTGTTCAGAATGTTCTCTGTGAAATTGTTGATGTCCTGGAAAGCCATAATTGGAAGTTTTAATTAATGAAATAAATATTTGTCAGAATGTTGTTTAAAAAGAATTTTTCTTTACTTTAGCACTTTATATTGCTCAAGTCTGCCCATTTTCTCTCACTTTCCCTGCCAAATGCGGTGCAAAGGTATGACTTAATTAGTTAAACAAAAGTCAAATCGTTGTGTATATACCCCACTAACAATTATATAATATTATTGTTTTTTATTGTAACCCTTTACTGGTAAGGCTTTTAGCCGTTTTCTATATTATAAACTTTTCTTTGCAGGGCATAGATTTTTCGACAACAAAATGATTAGTAATTGGTTAACATGATTAACCCTAAATTTAAAGTGTATCCTCAGCTCTATTATCAATTGTTATTCAATAAGTTACGAATTAATTATTTAACACTTTTAAAAACACAGGCTACAGAACGATTTGATTTTGCCATAAAGCCTTGTACTTTTGCACAAAATTTTAAAATTTTATGTTACAACCAGGTAATGAATTCAGGCACATATTCAGCTACACTCAGGAAGATGTAGCCACGTATGCCAAAGTGAGCGGAGACCTTAATCCACTGCACATAGACCCACAAGCGGGCAAAGACAGCATGTTCGGACGCAATATTATCCATGGCTTTTTAGGAGCCAGCGTTTTCACAGCCATCTTTGGCTATCTGTGGAACAATGACGGACATGTGGTATATATGAGCCAAAATATAAAATGGCTGAAACCAATGTTTATTGATACCCAGTACGAAGGCGTGGTAACTGTAAAAGAGATATTCCCTGAAAAACACAGGATATTATACGAATGTGCCGTGTACAACAAAGAAACCGGCGAACAAACCATAGCCGGCGAAGCCCTGCTGATGAACAGGAAATCATACGTTTGGAATTAATCTATTTTGTACAATTAATAGAGAAACTGCAACATCTTTTAGAAGGTGTGGCAGTTTTTGATTTGTGAAACAAATAAGTAGTTTTAGGGTTGGGCGTTGTCTTCAGACTACGTCCAGGTGACTTAGCAAGTCTCCCGACTTGCTAAGTCACCGCTTATAACAATTGCCTAAATAAATTTAGATTTATTGGCTAAAACGAATTTAATCATTTCTCCACCACCAACCTACTAGTAAACTTACCTGAGCTTGTATTGGCTGAAAGCAAATACATACCAGCAGGCAGATTAGAGTGGATTTGTTGGGGGCTATTAGTAAATATACTATAACTAGCAATCTTCGCCCCAGCCATATCTGTTATCATTAGTTCTGTTGCTTCTCTGAATGATGATTTTATGGTACAGGTAAATACCTCACCTGCAGGGTTAGGATGAACAAAAATCCCCCCCCCAGTGCCTTTAATAGAATTCACTGTCCTTAAAGAACAATTATTTAAAGTAATGGAAAATTTAGTTGTAGAGGTGGCCCTGCAATCATTCACCTGTATGCTAAAAGTATCTGTACCCACATAACCACTTACCGGAGTATAGGTAAAGCCAGAGGGTGTAAGGGTACCCCCGCTTGAAGTGGCTGTATACGACCCTGTAACGGCACCGTGCATTGGCGGTGTACCTAAACTCCAGGTTTCTGTTTGGCTGATATCTGTATCTACTACACTTAGGTAGGCATCCAAGTTTAAAACAGAATCCCTACAAATATCAAAATGCTGTTCTGCACCAGATACAAACATTGGAGTATAATCATATTTTATCATCCTTATACGATAATTGGCTAAATCTGCACAGTACAAATTACCAGCGCAGTCAAATTCAAGGTTAACCTGCTGCATAAATTCAGCAGCGGTGGCAGGTCCTCCATCACCTCCATAGCCTCTAATACCATTACCTGCCAATGTATGTAATATACTTGCGGTATCTATCATCCTTACCCTATAGTTATCCATGTCAGAAAAATAAAAATTACCTTTCTGATCTCGTATTAGGGAAATAGGATTTCTAAATAGAGCTGTTACTGCCGATAGTCCGTCTGGGGTATATCCTGATCCGCCTATACCAAAAATGGTGTTAATATAACCAAAAGTATCAATTTTCCTTATCCTGCAATTTAATTTATCTGCAAAGTAAACATTACCTGTATCATCTACTGCAATACCATATGGCTCTTTTAACAAGGCATTGGTAGCTGGCCCCCCATCACCTCCAAATCCATAACCAGCACTACCCCCAATAGTAGTAATTATTCCAGAACTGTTGATTTTACGAATACGTCTATCATCAGATGACAAATAAACATTCCCATACCTATCAATGCATCCTAATACAGGACCTAACAATTGCGCATCGGTTGCTGGCCCACCATCCCCACTGAAACCAGAAGTACCATTTCCGGCTATGGTGGAAATAATACCTGAAGTATTAATTTTTCTGATTACGTTATTAGTCAGTTCTGCCACGTAAATATTGCCTATTGCATCTATTTTTATTCTGAAAGGTCTATTAAACTGGGCTAGGCTGGCAGCACCACCATCGCCTGCATATCCGGCAACACCAGTACCTGCTATTGTGGTAATAATTCCATTGGGGGCTATTTTCCTTATACGGTTACTATCTATTTCTGCCAGATATATATTCCCATAAATATCAAATGCAAAATCACCTGAACTAATTTGAGCATCAGTAGCAGGACCACCATCACCAGAAAAGCCCGATGTCCCAATTCCAGCAAAGGTGGTAATGATTTGGGCTGATGTGGTAACATAAATAAAGAGATATGCAATTAAAATAAATACTCTTAAGTAAAATTTTCTCATTCTTTAAACTTTTTAAATCTAGTTTGAAAATTTCAATTTTTCAATTTACTTACCAAATATCAATACTAACATTTGAACCTGTATTTGTCCATGTTGCAGACCCAGTTGACCCACAAGTAAGCGTCAACGGCAATCCAGCCCCGAGACAGGTACCAATTTCTCCAACTACTGGGCAGGCAGGTGTACATCCGCCAGTAAAATCTACTTGTGCTTTTGACCAAATCCAATCTGGTGGGTAACAGGCTGGATAAGGCATAATACCACCACATAAAGAGCCTATAATTGAAGTATACCCATGAGGGAGCAAATCCCAACCTGGTATTGGTTCAAAATTAGATGGGGTTGGGAATAGCACAGTTGTACCACAACAGGGAACTACTAAATGTGTTTGAATATCCGAACAATGAGTAGTGGTGCCCAAATATACAGGTGATTCTGCCCATAAGAATACAACATAAGGGCAGGTCGAATTATTGGTTATTGTCATTGAAGATTGACCATAACTAGAAATACAAAAACTTAAAAATAATGCGATGAAAACTGTTACTAATTTCATGATTAACTTTTTTAGGTGTAAATAAATAAATATCAATTCAAATTTAGTAAATAATTTGAATTTCCAATACAATACATGAATAATTATTTTTTGTGGGTTATTGGGCACCAAATTAATCCGAACCATTTTAATTAAGAACATATACCTGATCAATTTATTGCTATCCACCAATTTCCTATTATCTTTAAATTCAAATCACACAATATAAATGCGCCTCCTAATTCTCTTACTAATCCTTTTCACAACCGCCCCCACCCTTGCCCAAAATAAGGAAACGGCAGGTATAATAATTTTAGGCATAGCCCAGGATGGTGGCTATCCGCATATGGGGTGTAGCAAAGAGTGCTGCAATAAGGCCTGGGCAAATGATACCAACAAAAAGTATGTGGTGTCTTTGGCATTAGTAGACCCGATAGCAAAAAAATGGTGGTTGTTTGAGACTACTCCTAATATCAAGGAACAATTGCACTATTTCAGGCAATTGACCAATGGAGCTTATAATAACCTGCCCGATGGCATTTTCCTGACACATGCACATATAGGTCATTATACAGGCTTAATGCAATTAGGCAGGGAGGTGATGAATACCCACCTTGTGCCAGTTTATACCCTACCTAAAATGAAAACCTATCTGGAAACCAATGGCCCATGGAGTCAATTGGTGAAGCTGGAAAATATAAAGCTAATTAGCCTAATGGCAGATAGCACTCTTGCATTACCAGATGGCATATACATAAAAGTTTTTACAGTTCCTCATAGGGATGAGTATTCAGAAACGGCGGGATTTAGTATTAATACTCCAAACAAAAAATACCTTTTTATCCCCGATATAAATAAATGGGACAAATGGAACAGGAGTATTGTAGATGAAATCAACAAGGTGGATATAGCCCTGGTAGATGGTACTTTTTATGATGGCAATGAACTACCCGGACGGAAAATGAGTGAAGTACCCCACCCTTTCGTTATTGAATCTATGGATTTGCTCAGCAAAGTAAAATCTAAAACCTGGTTTATCCACCTCAACCATACCAACCCTTTATTGTGGGATGCAAGCCGACAAAATGAGTTTCTGAAATCAGGCTACCACTTGGCAAGACAGGGGCAACAGATGTAGTTATATTGTTAATATCTATAGACACAAGAGGCAGGGTCTATTCCTCATCAAATATTTGTGGGGATAATTAATATCTTTACAGACTACCAACAAGATTGCGCCACTAAATGAAATACCTTATAATCATAGGCTTATTGCTCTATATCCGTACCAGTGGTTGGGCACAAAGCAATGATACATTTAGGGTATATTTCCCTTTTAATGATTCTTTGGTGGGTAAGGAGGCTACATCCTATATCGATAGCCTGCTCGAAAGCAATACTCTGATACCTGGGCAAAAATTAATCATCTTAGGTTATGCCGATTATGTAGGCGGCGTAAGGTATAATGAGTCCCTCTCCATGGCAAGGGCAACTAAGGTAAAAGACTTCCTATTGGCATCGGGATTTGAAATGAATGACATTATGCTTTATGTGGGGAAAGGAAAAATAGATAGAGCACCTGTAGATGGCCTTATAGGCTACAACGATGACCGTAAAGCATTAATCATCATAGACAGAACTCCACCAGCACGCGATACCGTACCTGAATATATACACGTAGAAATACCACTGTTGGATACATTACTATTTGATGTACCGGCTGCTGCACTCAAAGACACAGTGCCGTTTCTCGATTATAATACCATCAAAATAAATGAAACTATTGCTCTAAGGCATATCCTGTTTATTGGCGGCAACGATATAATGCTAGATGAATCTCTGCCTGAATTGAACAAACTATACGAATTCCTAAATGAGCATAAAACTGTGACTATAAGAATTGAAGGCCATATTTGCTGCAACAAAATTGATGACCCCTATAACAGAACCACCCTATCAGCAGCAAGGGCTATGGCTGTGTATAATTACCTGATTGATAAAGGTATTGATGAAAACAGGCTATCTCATATAGGCTATGGCCATACCCGCCCATTGGTAGACCCCGAAAGAACTGAAATGGACCGCACTAAAAACCGACGTGTTGAAATAAGGATATTGACAAAATAAGGATAAAGTTTTACCAATTGATCAAAGGCAAAACTTATCATTGAAAATACTTACTATTCAGCTTCTATAAGCTCTATCATGTGCATCTCTCTATTGTAAAGAAACACACAATACCTGTTACCAAATGCGGCTGACCTGAATTTATTGATTTTATAATAACCTTCCTTTTCAAGCCTATCAGTTTCGGCATCTATATCATCAACAAATAATCCTACATGATAGAAACCAGGTTTCTTTAGCAACATACGGTATAGGGCAGTGCCCTCCCCATTAGGCTCCACAAACTCAAGGTTGATATTACCTAATTGAAAAAAGCAAACTTTTACCTTTTGTTCCTCAATATCATATACATCAGATACAGTACCTGAGGGATATAATATACGGTAATCTTCTATTGCAACTTCAAGCTTGGCCACAAGGCAACCTATATGGTGCATGGGCAATCCGTTATTAGCCATTTATTTTACTTTCTATATTTGAAACCAATGCACCCAAATTCATCTAGTTATGGATTTCTTTTCTATTATTACAACATGTTCTTTATAAGTTAATGATTCCCATTAATCAATATCCTTAACTCTTGTTTCACCAGCTAATTTCAGGTCATCATTATCTAATACTTTGATGTATAGCTTTTCTACTTCACTTAAAATTTCGTTGATGCCCACGAAGCATTTTTATTGGTTATAAATGTAGCTATCTTTTTGTACTCACTTACATTAAGTATCCACAAACCATCTACCTCTTTAAAACCAAGGTTTTGGTAATGGTCTTTTACTATTCCATTCTTTTTTGTAGGTATATATTCAGCCTTGATTGTCTCAAAATTATTAAATTCAGCTAGCTCCACAATACTATTGAGGGTGAAATTTTCCATTCCTCTTTTCAACACCCTGCAACTCATTATCCACGAGTCGATAAACAAGGTTTTGTTGTCCTCTTTTTTAAGGATAATGAGCCCTACCAGGCCATGGTCGCCAAACCTATCTTCCAGCGAAAGGGATAATGTAGCATAGTCAGGGTCTTTCCTTATTTGCTTTATATCTGCCTCTGTATACCTTATAGTCCTCAGGTTAAACTGATTTGACCGTTGGGTAAGCTGCGCCACCCTGGGAGTATTGAAATCATCAAATGGCTTTACATCTGAAAGCATATTAAGATTGAGCAAAAATTCGTGCTCATTATCAAAACTCTGGAGCAGGACATTCCTTTGGGCTTCTTCCCGGTATTGTTTTGTCCTTAGTTCATCTTCCTCAGTAAATGATGCCGTTTCAAACAAGTTCAGCCCACGCAGGTAAACCAGGTATTCGGCTGGGTCTTCGGGTAAATCAGGCACAGTAATATCAGGTATCCCCGATTTCACTATCTCCCTTTCAAATGGGTTATCATCGAGGAAGACCATTGAATCGAAACCAATATTGAGTATAGACTGGATATGCCTTATATTATCCACCTTGGTTTCCCAATTGGCAACGAAGACTGCAATATCATCCAATCTTAAAACCATATCAGGATGGCTTATAAAAGGTTCCTTCGCAATTTCCTCGGTATTTTTACTACAGATAGCCAGTATTATCCCTCTTTGCTTCAATTGTTTAGCCCAAAGCTGAAGGTCAGTAAAAATCTTACCTAAACCCAAATGCCCAAGCTGTATACCCTCCAAACCATCATCACCTATTATTCCTCCCCATGTAGTGTTATCCAAATCAAGTATCAGGCATTTTTTGAAGATGCCGCTAATGCTTTGTATAATGTCAGTAATATTCTTAGCAATATAAGGTTGAAAATCAATACTATAAACCATATCTGCATTTACATAAAGCTTAGGGTCGAAAATAAAGTTATACCCAAGCTGGCTTTGTAAACTGGCAAGGTCGCAGATGAATAAGTCTTTAGTATTCTGGCTTTGTTCCATCAGCAGGAGGTTGATTTTCCTCAACTGGTAAACAAAGGATGCTATTGTTTTTGAGGCAAAATTCCCAAAAACATTATCGTTTATTTCGGGGTAGGTATTAATAATAACTTTAGACCTCAACCTTGTGGCTATAGTATCCAGATACTTTCGGGTATGAAGCATTTGTTGGTCAGCATACCCTACCTGATCTACCCTCTCCTTCTTATAAAAATTCATCAACATTTTTTCTGTCGACCTGTTGATGAATATATAATCAGGATTAAATGAGTATAATTCAGATGAGGGATCGAAAATTTGTAAATCAATCTGGTCATAATCAGCCTCATAAATATCATAATCAAACTGGCAATTGTAACCATAACCTTTTAGAGCAATATTTAATAATTGGGATGCACTATCTGATAGTAGTGCTACTTTAATTTTCTTGAATCCCGTAAAATCCTTTTTTAGATTTTTTTTAAGTTGGTTGAATGAATCCATTCTTTACATTAAGTATTGTTGTAAAAATAAGATAATCAGTCGGAATAACCACAGGGTTAATAGAGAATTAGTAGTGGGGTTGGGCGAGGATGATTCAAATTTAAAAAGCCACACATTTATTGTATAGCTGGAAACACATAACGATTACCTAACAGGCAACATTAGAAATTTTGGGCTATACACGATTAACCCTCAAATTATGGCACTTATGGTCAATCTTTATTGTATTGGTTCATGATTTTTAAGACCACCTAATGGGCAAAAGGCGAAAAAAGATGTTGCTCTACCAACTGAGCTACCCGGTTTTTACACCAGGGCCGGATTTGAACCGGCGACACACACACCAGAAGTAACTCTTTTCTACGGCACCACTAGGGGATCTTAAATATCACTTTAAACAGGCAACAAGCTATAAGGCCAATTTTTCACTTTTGAGACGATTAAGCCTTATATTCGGCACTGTTTATTTTAAAGAGCAAAATCCTTGAGGATTTGAAAAACTGGCTAATTTTTTCCTGACTTTATTCCTAGGGTTTTCATGTTAAATAAATAGGTATCTTTGATTTGTCTAAGAAATGGATTTGTTATGATAAGAACTATAGTTGTACCAGATAAGCAAGAGATGAACATTTCATTGTTTGTTCCTGAAAATTATATCGGCAAAGAAGTTGAGGTAATTGCCTTTTCTAAAAAGGAAGTAGTAGATGAACAACGCATCCAAAGTGCAAAAAAAGTGACTTTTGATGCCTTATCGATTGATACTCTTGGATTCAAATTCAATAGGGATGAAGCAAATGAAAGATAGAGTTTTCCTTGATACAAACATATTGATTTATAGTTACTCACGAACAGAACCTCAGAAACAAATTATTGCCGCCAATTTAATTTCTGAATTTAATTCTGTAATCAGTACGCAAGTCTTGAACGAATTAGTGAATATTGTTACTAAAAAGTTCAACTTCAATTATTCCCAAGCTAAAGAAGCTGTACTAGAATGCTGTAGGAATAATCATTTGCATATCAATTCTCAAGATACCATAATCAGAGCTTGTGAAATTGCTTCAAAATACAAATTCTCTTTTTTTGATAGTGCAATAATATCTGCCGCCTTAGAATCAGATTGCACAATACTTTATTCAGAAGACATGCACTAGATGAACAATATAGAGAAAAAACTCTCCATAATAAATCCTTTTAGTTGATTTTAGAATGTTGAAAAAATTAAACAGGCAATAAGCTATAAGGCACAATTTTCAATTCTAAGTCGAAGTAAGCCTTATATACGGCACTGTTTATTTTAAAGAGCAATAATCAGCAAGAGTCTTGAGGATTCGAACCTCCACCTTTTCAGGCTTCCAAACACGAAGTATCCCTTGCTTACGGCATCTTTTTTATCTTCAATATTCTTAAGGAACATTGTCAAAATAACTTCCACAAGTTAGGCGAAGTAATTATTTGTTTTTTCAAGGCGCAAAATCTGCGAATATGCTAATATTTAAAGACTTTTGTAACGCAGAAAAAGCGAATAAGAACGAGCATAACGTGGATTTATTATGACAACGTTCCTAAAATAACCTTTGGAACAAATCCCCGGAAAGCAACAAACGATTCAGGTCGGGGCTGTCCATGAGGATTTGCACCTCTCCCTGGTTTTTACTCCAGGGCCCTACCCCCAATTATGGTAGACGAAGTATCCCTCTTCTACGGCATTCCCGGAAATTTGTCCCAATTGTCATTTTATAAAACTAATTCAATCTTATTTGCTTAATCATTTCTACAGCACTGTGTCCGTCTTCAATGGCATTTAGTACATCAAAGACCTTATCACTCCATCCTGCTATCAGGTACACATCATTTTTCTGCATACTAATAGGGGTTGTGCCCAATCCTGCAAGGTCGAAGAGGTATAATTTAGCATTAGGAGCAATCGATTTATACCCGTTCCAGGAGGTTTCAAGGTGGCTATTATTGTTTTTGCTGTCCCAAAGCTGGCAGTCGGTAAACAATATTACCTTATCCATCACCATGTTGTGCCTTATCAAATCATCCACCACTTTATAGCCATTGGTGGCATACCCTACCTCACCCTCTCTCCTGTAGAATTCCTGCACATTACCCAGAACGTTCCTTGATGGCATATTCACTACTTTCCACTTTTCACCAAACATGCCGGTAATTACCTTATTGCACTTAGACTGTAGCAACATCCCCAACATTAACCCAATATCGTAAAGCAATACCTTACTCTTAGGTGATACAGGTTTTTGCATCGACCCTGAAACATCACAAGCTATCAGCACCCTTGCTTCTTCATCGAACCCTGCCATATTTACTACGCTTGCACTCACCGCATCTTCAAGGGCATTCATCACCATGGTGACATAATATGATTTCAAGAGCATAACCTCCCTATAAGCCGCCAAAAACCTGAATGGCAATTGTTTAGACTTACTTACTTCCCTAGGGTCTCTAAGCCTGTTGCATACTTTCCTCATATGGGTATCGCTAACCTCAGCTTCGATGATATTCCTTAGGTTGCGCAGCAAAGCCATATAGCCCAGTTTATCACTATTTATCAGTTCTTCCCATTTGGCAGTAAATGCCGTCTTCCGGGCTTTATCGTCCTCATATTTCAACTGGCCGAGTGCTGATAATTCAGTTTCCCAGGTATAAGGTACAGCCAATGTTTTGGCAGCTATCTTATCAAAAATAGCCTGCTGGTTATCATCTTTAGCTTTTGGGTGCACCAAAAACAAAGCATCCCTTAGGGTTATTGCCCCATCCCTGTTATACTTGGCAAACTGGTATTCATCAAACCTATTGAATGCCTCTCCCAGTCCTTTCTGAACTTGCTTGGATAGCTTGCCCAACTTCTTAACACCCTCCCTGGGATTTGCAGCCTGATAATAGGCAAGCAATTCAGTGATTTCATCAGCACGCTGCACCACATTTTTCACAGTAGTACCCACCAGTCCATTACCCGATGCTTTTTTAGCCATCTCAACAGCTAGCACCAAAGGAATACTCCTTAAGTACATATCATTTCTGGTATATACTGCCAATCGGGCAATAAATTCAGGGTCGTTCTTGTCCATTAGTTCCCTTATTCTTAGCAGGCGGGTATTGGCACCTTCGTAGAAACCATCACTCAGCCCTGCTGTTACTACAACAGAATAAAGTTCCACCTCCGGTGTTAAGACATATGCCTTAGCACCTTCCTTGTTTACTACTGGTTGTTGTTTAGTTTTAAACAGGTTGAATCTCATAACATTGGTTTTAACTATTTATAATTGTTTTCATCACCCTAATTTAGGGGCTAAGGGTTCTGCTTTATATCTTTTGCAGAACCCTTATTCCGCTTGTCCCCTTGTCTCTTTTCATTTGATAATGCAAAGCTCTAATCCCACTACGCAATGAAATTGCGCAGTTAAAAATATTTTGAAAATTGTTTTACATAAAGTATATTTTATTGATAATCAACAACTTGAAAATGAAATTTTGTAAGAAAAAATCACATTAATATTACTACGCAAATACATTGCGCAGTTGCAATTTTATTTTACCTTTATTAACCAATTCAATCCCTCTTATGCCTATAAATAAACTAGCCTTAGTGCGCTATAAAGTCATAGACTCTTGCCTGCAAAACCGATACCGCAAATGGACGCTTGAAGACTTGGTAACTGCCTGTTCTGATGCGCTCTATGAATACGAAGGAATTAAAAAAGGAATCAGTAAACGCACCGTGCAGCTTGACCTACAGAATATGCGCAGTGAAAAATTGGGCTATAATGCCCCTATCATAGTTACCGACAAGAAATACTATAGCTATGAAGATAAAAAGTACAGCATCACCAATATACCCCTATCAGGCAGCGACCTGAATACCCTAAGCGAGGTAGTGCAGATATTAAGGCAGTTTAAGGGTTTCGGGTACTTTCAGGAACTGACAGGTATGGTGAGCAAACTGGAAGACAAAATTTACAAGCAGCAAAATAAAGGCAAGTCCTTCATCCATTTTGAAACCAACAACCTTCTGAAGGGATTAGAATATATAGACCCACTTCATAAGGCTATTATCAATAAAACTCCGCTCGAAATCACCTACCAATCATTCAGGGCAAGACAGGCAGGCGAAATTGTCTTCCATCCCTATTTACTCAAGGAATACCGCAACCGTTGGTTCTTATTCGGGGCTAAATCCCAGGCCAAAAGGAATGGGTTTATTACCATTGCCCTCGATCGGATCATATCAGTGAAGGAATCTACTAAGGCGGAATTTATTGAAAATGACATCTTCGATGCAGATACCTTTTTTGATGATGCAATTGGTGTCACAAAATCGCCCAACCAGCCTACTCTTGAGGTAGTACTGAATATCTGCACCGAAATGGCACCCTATGTAATTACCAAGCCCCTCCACCCCTCACAAAAAATACTAAAACGTGATAAGGATGGCATGATATTCAGCATCAATGTGATCTGGAATTTCGAATTGGAGCGGGAAATCCTGGGTTTTGGTGAGCATGTAAAAGTGTTGTCACCCAGACTATTGGTAAAACAAATAAAGAAACGTACCCAAAAAATGCTGGAACATTATACCCCTACTCCTCAGTCACCCCCTCCCGATGCCTCAGGGTCTTAATTTGAGCATTTCCTGCTCTTCTCTGGTTATATCCACTATAGCATAAGTCTGCACATCATTGATAATCATTTCATCCAGAACATTTACCACATCGCTATAGGTACAGTCTGTATTGGGTTTTATTAATACAAACATTCTATTTGATTTCAACTGTTGATTCTCCAGTATTGCCCTTTTCTTATCAATAATAGCTTTGCGGGCTTCTGCCATAGAAACAGTTTTCATCTGCTCCTTATGTTCTAAAAGTCCTTCATAAAAGGCAATCTGATGTCCTGTGGTAGGTATCAAAGTCATACTATTACTAGCCGGAAAATCAGTTGTCATTTCTTGTGCTGGCTTGTAAGGCATATTCAGGTCAATAACCTTAGGTTTAGAAATAGTGGTGGTGTACATAAAAAAGGTAATCAGTAAGAAGCCCAGGTCGACCATGGGAGTCAAATCTATTCTGGGTGGGGGCAATCTTCTCTTGCCGTTTTTCTGCGCAACTATCAAATCAGCCATAGGAATGAATTTGATAAAAAGACACCGCTATCATATATATTCC
>CAIWHI010000570.1 GCA_903912435.1 uncultured Bacteroidota bacterium
AACCAACCTGGCGAAGCATTTCCGGCACTGTATAAGTGTTTGGCACGCTTCTTTTACTCACCAGATTCAACTCCTTAATCTCAGTTCCCAATGCCCTTACAATTGCCTTCGCTGCATAGTCCACAGGTATCATATTCAAGCCAGAGGTAGTATTCATTACTATTCGCATGTGCTGGTCGCCATATGCCTGCTTAGCCCTGAAGAAGAAAGCACCAAACAAATAAAATACCAAAAATTTAGGGATAACGTGATGTGGGTAATCTACCAGACGGCCACAGATAATACTAGGGCGCAAAAGTTGCCAATTCAAATTATAGGCTTCACAAATTTGTATCACCTCCTGTTCTGTCTGTACCTTAAATTTCTCATAATGGTTGCGGAAATCTTCTTCCATACTGCGGTAGCGGGTACTTTCAGCCACATCACCAGTTTTGCTGGTTAATGAAAAAGCACTGCTCACATAGCTTACTTTTGATAGATTATTATGCAAGGCATGAATAAGGTTGAGCGTACCTAGGTAATTATTATGTTTAATTTCTTCGAAAGCACTTGCATTTGTACCAAGGTTTACTGAAGCTGCACAATGAATCAATACATACTTTTCAGAGCCTAACTCATTCAGTAATTCTGCTTCATTTACATCTTTCAAATCAAAGTCCACCAGGGTTATCACATCCTTGTAGATTCTGTGCAGGTCTATCTTCCTTACATAATCTGGCACAACATCTTCACTAAACAATTCCTGCAACCGCTGCCGGCAGGTACTATCCTTCTTGCTGCGCATCAGCAAAATAATCCTTCCCTTATAGTCATTATCATGAATTGACTGCATGAGTTCATAAAGAATGTGGGAACCCAAAATGCCGGTTGCCCCGGTAAGAATGTAGTGGTGGTTGTTTGTACTTTTCATATTCTGCTGGTTTTTATTGTTTTTGATGATTTGGAATTATACCCTTGTTTTGGTTTGATGATGTAAATATCAGCCACCATTTCAGGGTATTTTTGACAAGTCGTCCAAACAGTCTAAAAAGTCGAGGAACACGGTTTTTAGTAGAAAAACCCAGCTTATAGTTTCAGAAAAACAGCATTTAAATTTTTAGATTCGGACCTTAAAATCCATCTTCAACCATTAATATTCCGATTTTTGCAGTAGCAATAATGCCTGATGATTTTTAGATACTAAACAAACCATGACAAAATACAATTGCCTGATAGCCGATGACAATATGCTTGAACGTGATGCTCTTGAAATGCACCTTAGCCGCATACCACAGTTAAATATTGTAGCTATCTGTGAGGATGGATTTGAAGCACAACAATACCTTACTAGGGGAGATACCGATGTAGACATTGTATTCTCTGACATCGAAATGCCCGACCTAAATGGGTTCGGACTGCTTAAATCGCTCAAAAAAGCACCTGTATTTGTGTTCATCAGCTCTCATAGCGAATATGCCCTGGAAAGCTTTAACCTGGATGTAATAGACTTCATGGTAAAGCCTGTGAATTTCGAAAGGGTGCTAAAATCGGTTAATAAGGCAATTGAATACATTGAACTAAAGAGTGCCGCAGAATTAAAACCTGTTGCAAATAACACACCCACAGATTCAAAAGACAACTACTTTTTCATACGTGAATCAAATGACCTTGTGAAAATCCTATATGCCGAGGTAGCTTATATCGAAAGCATGGGCGACTTTTCTAAATTATTCATGACTAATGACAAAAAGCACATCACTCTGGTAAGCCTCAAAAACCTGGAATTGCAACTACCCCAAGACCATTTTACCCGTATTCACAAACAGTACATCATCAATCACCACCACATATCTGCCATAAGTGCCGTAGAAATAAAAATTGACAATAAATA
>CAIWHI010000571.1 GCA_903912435.1 uncultured Bacteroidota bacterium
TATTATTTATTTTGTATTTAATATTTTCACTATCGTCTTTGGCTATTTATTTCCTACTTTTGCCAAAATTTTTTCAAATCCTGATGCGTAGCTGGTGGTGGAAAATACTTTGCATTATCTTATTGGGCTATACCGTTATAGGCGGTTTTCTAATGCCTGTACCCCGACTTAATATACTTAATGAAACAATAAGGAATCTGTATTTCCATGTACCTATGTGGTTTACTATGTTAGTCCTTTTTGGGGCAGCTTTTGGCTATTCTATAAAACACCTACGAACCAATGATCTTAAAGATGACCTATTTGCTGTACAATTGACACAAACAGGTATTTTCTTTAGCTTATTAGGTATGTCTACCGGTATGGAATGGGCCCAATATACCTGGGGGGCAGCATGGAGCAACGACCCTAAGCAATTGGGTACTGCTATGGCTATGCTTATCTATTTTGCCTATGCAATATTAAGGAGCGGAATTAAAGACGATGAAAAGAAAGCAAAGATCGCTGCTGTTTACAACATTTTTGCCTTCTCAATGCTTATACCATTAATTTTTATTCTCCCGCGTCTGGTAGATTCTTTGCACCCCGGAGCTGGCGGCAATCCTGCCTTCAAGCAATACGACCTTGACAAAAATATGCGTATGGTTTTCTGGCCTGCAGTTGCCGGCTGGATAATGCTGGGCTCATGGATAGCCTCATTAAAAATCAGAACTGCCCTGTTAGTTTATAATAACGAAAACTCATTCCAAATTAATTTTGAAAAAAAATAGCCTTATGCGCAAAGCTTCATTCATTGCTTTGGTATTATTAGTCATCAATGCCTTCACATGCCTTGCAGGTGACACCCTCAATACTAATGGAAAACACTATCAGTTTATTAAGGGTATGACCGATACAATAAAATCAGGAGCCGACAATTACATAGTAAAATATGTAACAGAACCCGATGAAGCTGATATTATGCGTAGTAATGGTAAAATATACGTTGTCATTGTGGTATTAGCTACTATCTTTGCAGGGATTATTGCATATATGGTAGCCCTCGACCGCAAAATCAGCAAATTAGAAAGGGGAAAATAGTTCTTAACTCAATTATTCAAATTCAAAACAACAGAAAGGTGGAAACAGCAAATCCAACACAGGAAGCTCATTATAGCTTCTTCCAGGGAGTAGAGCGCAACTTTGATAAAGCTGCAAAATATACCCGTTTCGAGTCGGGAATCCTGGAACAAATTAAAGCCTGTAACTCGGTTTACCGAATGAAATTTCCGGTAAGAATAGGTGAAAATATCGAAGTAATTGAAGCCTATCGTGTGCAGCACTCTCACCACAAACTTCCGTGTAAAGGCGGTATCCGTTATTCAATGGATGTGAATCAGGATGAAGTTATGGCTCTTGCAGCTTTGATGACTTACAAATGCGCTATTGTAAATGTTCCTTTTGGTGGTGCTAAAGGTGGTATCAAAATCAATCCTAGAAAATATTCAGCTTTCGAACTGGAAAAAATTACCCGCCGTTATGCTTCTGAGTTAGTAAAGAAAAACTTTATTGGCCCTGGTATCGACGTTCCTGCTCCTGATTACGGAACCGGTGGTCGTGAAATGAGCTGGATTGTTGATACTTATGCTTCTTTGAAGCCAGGTGAGGTGGATGCATTAGCTTGTGTAACAGGTAAGCCTGTAACACAGGGTGGTGTTCGTGGCCGTACCGAAGCTACAGGTCTTGGTATTTTCTATGGTATCCGTGAGGTTTGTGCTATTAAAGAAGATATGGACAAGATTGGTTTAACTACTGGTATCGAAGGTAAGCGCGTTATCGTGCAGGGTCTGGGTAATGTGGGTTACCATGCTGCTAAATTCTTCTTCGATGCTGGTGCGATTATCGTTGGTCTTGCTGAATACGAAGGTGGTATCTACGACGAAAAAGGCCTCAACATCTACGATGTAGTAGACCATCGTAAATCTACAGGTTCTATCCTTGGTTACCCTGGTGCTACCAATTTTAAGGTTAGTGGCGATACATTAGAGCAACCATGCGATATCCTTATTCCTGCTGCTCTTGAAAACCAAATCAATGGTAGCAATGCTGGCCGTATACATGCAAAAATCATTGGTGAAGGTGCAAACGGACCATTAACTCCTGATGCTGATGAAATATTAGCTGCAAAAGGTGTTATCGTAGTTCCAGATATGTACCTGAACGCTGGTGGTGTTACTGTATCTTACTTCGAGTGGTTGAAAAACCTTAGCCACGTTCGTTTTGGTCGTATGGACAAGCGTTTCAGCGAAAACCATTTCGATACAATGTTGAAATCAGTAGAATCATTGACTGGTAAAAGGGTTTCTGACATCGAGCGTAGCCAAATTTTACATGGCCCGGATGAAGTTGACCTGGTTTATTCTGGTCTTGAAGATACAATGATTGGTTCTTACCACGAAATCCGCGAAGCTTTCTTGAAGCTTGGTGGCAAAGTGGATATGCGCACTGCTGCTTTCACTGTTGCTATCGACAAAGTTGGCGTTAGCTACGAAGAATTAGGCATCTTCCCATAATCGAAAATTCAATTTTCAATACAAGTATTTTCAAAGGCTACCCTCGGGTGGCCTTTGTTATTTTATTATAGGCCTGATAATATTCTTTTCTAAAAAGTAGATATAATTGTTTTGGAACGTTGATTAAAAACAGTCAATCATCTGGCTTGTTCTTTTCCTTTTCTACTGCGTTACAATAGTCCTTAAATAGGTACACTATTTGCGTATATTGTGCCTTGTATAAAAGAAAAATACCTGCGCCATATGGCAGATTTTTTTTAATCAACGTTCCATTGTGAATATCGACAAGGAATTTTTAGGTAAAATCAAACAATATATTGTGGCTACCGACCCTGCAGCCACATTAATATTGTATGGCTCCAGAACAGGGGGTGATAATAGACCAGATTCTGACATTGACCTACTTATTTTATTAGATAAAGAAAAAATAACAACTGACGATAGAAAAAGAATTGGCAATCCAATTTACAGGCTTGAGTTAGATAGCGAAATCGATATTAGCCTGGCAATATTTTCAAAATCTTCCTGGGAATCAAAGCATATTATTAGTCCCTTTTATAAGAATGTGGTAAAAGATGGGATTGTGATATGAATAACAGCAAATCAAAAACCTATCAATTATTATAATTAACTCCATCCGTTCTCTCCTTCCCCTCAATCCATAATCCCCCCGCCTCATTACCCATTTACTATTATTATCTTTGTGATTTGGCACATTATTTGCCTATAATAAATAAATAAAGCTAATTTAGTAGTCCAAATGAAATCCTATGAAAAAAACACTTTACTTTTTGCTTTGCATATGGGTTGTAGGAATTGGCTGTATCAAGAAAGGCGATCTTGACTTCAAACATATACAGGTTGATGACTGGACTCCCGA
>CAIWHI010000572.1 GCA_903912435.1 uncultured Bacteroidota bacterium
AAAAGGACAACCTGAATCTATCATAGATGAATTATTGACAATGATGGATTTGGAGCTGTTACAAAGCCGATACCCTCATAATTTATCTGGTGGGCAACAGCAAAGGGTGGCCCTTGCAAGGGCACTGGTAAGGAAACCTAAAATACTATTATTGGACGAGCCCCTATCAGCCCTGGATACAGAAATGAGGCTGAAGCTGCAAGACCAAATCCTCAATATTAATAAGGCATATAAGCTCACCACCATATTGGTAAGCCATGACAAGGATGAAATTTTAAAACTATCTGATAAGGTTTTTTTGTTGGAGGGAGGGCGGATAAATAGTAGTGGTAAGCCTGACCTGTTATTTCCTTCAACAGGCATTGAGGCGGGTTTTAGTCCTATAGGTGAGGTGGTATCTGTGGTTGATTTGGGCAATGGATTTTTGGTGTCAATTTCTATAATGAATCAGGTTTTTGAGTTGAAAGTACCCAGGGAGGAGATTGGGAAGTATAGAGTGGGGTGCAAGGTGGGGGTGAGTAGTCTATAAATAATTGTCTTAAACATTGAATAAGCCTGTCTGCCCTTATGTAGCCTGATTTTTTTAAGGACTATGATTTTCCCATTTATGTAGAGGTTCGGGTGCAGATTTGACAACTTTCAAAAAGTTGTCAAATTTTACTACAGGAATTTATGTACACATTACCCCAAAACTCTGAAAATGAATATTTTTAGATATGGAGCAATGCTTTTGGTGTAATTCATTAATTATTAATTACATGTGTGTTTATGTAATTTTTCAATTATTGTCCCAACGCTACCTTATGCTACTGACAAGTCAAGTGGTTAGAATTAATATAGAATTGCATAATGCGTTCATGTTATTCTATTTTAAAAATAACAGGTAGGTCATATATTGACCTTACTGGTCGGTGGTTATAATATGCGGGTTTCCATTTGGGCATGTTGCTTATTATCCTAATCACTTCCTGGTCACAGCCCCCGCCAATGCTTCTTATTATGTGTATATTCCTTATCTCACCTTTTTCATCTATTAAAAACCGGGCAATTACATGGCCTTGTATAGCTGCCTCCCTTGCCATATCGGGGTAGTGCATATTTTTGGCGATATATTCGATCAATTTATCGCAGCCACCTGGAAACTTAGGATCCTGATAATGTTTGTAATTTGACTTAGCCTTCACTAATGAGCTAAAGAAAATCAAAACTAAAAACAACAAAACCAAATACCTATTTTTCATAATGCCTGTTATGTTTGTGAAATAAATATTTGAATTTTGCCCATGTTGAAACGCTGTTCTTGGGGAGGCTATAATCTGCCACTGGTAAAGGTGGAATGTAATTTATTATAGGTTTAATTATCTTTCTCTGATAAACTTTTGGATTAACCTCTTTATGTTGTTGGTATGCAAACATCCTATAAGCTGTTGTTGTTACAGGATTACATAATGAGGCATGAGGATACCTAAAGATAACTATTTCGTCTTTGATGCCATTGCCTATTGGGTAGTCAGGAATAATTGTGTTTTTGGGTGCAGTACCTGAACCTGTAGTATAGGATACCCTTAAAATAGGATGAATATCAATTACAGTATCTGGAAATGAAATGGTGAATTTGCCTTTTTTATCAGTAATAGCTATTGAGGTTCCTAACTGAACCGCCATTCCTGTTAATGGTTTTCGGGTTAAGTAGTCTTTTATTACCCCAGTTATTATCCTAGGTTCCCAGGCTTTACTGTCGGGGGCTAAAGCTAAAATCAAGAATAAAAAGATAATACTAACCCTAGCCTTTGCCTGATTCATGATACAATATAAGCATTTTTGGTGTTTTGTAATAATCTCAATTACTTAATTTTTTAAGGAATTTGGGATATATCCGATAAAATTCATCTTAATTGGTGTTTTTACCAACAATACTTTCGTTTCGGTAATTTAAATAGCACGTACGGGTATATCGTTTTGGATTAACCTAGATTTTTGTTGTAAAAACAGTAACAATGGCGAAAATTATACAAACAAGTAGTCCCTCCGCGACAAATTGCCATTTCGTTAAAATTTTACTACAAACCTATTGTCCCGCTGGGACAAGCCCAATATTTTTGGGGATGTATTTTAAATATTTCAATTGCATTTCCACAAAAAGAGAAGACCCCAACCAAATGGCCGGGGTCTAATATATTAAATAGATTTGAGGTTATAATTTAGAAACGCTCAAGGCCATTGAAGAAGAAATTACCTTCTATTGCAGCGTTTTCATCGCTGTCAGAACCATGAACTGCGTTTTCGCCTATTGAAGCAGCA
>CAIWHI010000573.1 GCA_903912435.1 uncultured Bacteroidota bacterium
AATGCCGTTTTGTCTAGTGCATCATGATAGCTACCCACTGTTTCGCACAGGTATTGCTGTGCCGACAGATAGTCTACCATACTTTTATTTAGTGTTGGCTCATCCTCAATGATCAGGATTTTCATTAGTCTTACTTACCCATTACCAAAACCTGGAAACTACCCGGAACAGGACCCTGGCGGCCATGCTTGTCTTTTGCACTATTTGGGTCGAAATCAGCCGTAGGCATGTATATTTGGTGAGTCTTTTCATCCAGGGCAATAGTACGTGCTCCTTTCTTGATGCTTACAGATTCTAAAGCTTTAAAATCAGTCGCGGAATTTTCCTTTACAATTGATAAGTTGCCATCACCACAAGAAGCAAAAGCCATTTTGGTTTCAGGGTCGAAAACAACACCATCACAACCATCGCCTATTGGTAATTCCTTTACTACCTTCCCATTTTCTGCATTTAGAACTACCATTAGCTTATTGCTACAACCCACAAAAAGCCTTTTTGTTTTTACATCCATTGCTAAACCAGTTGGCTCAGTGCCTTTGCCTAGTTTATACCTATGCTCTATAGCATAAGTTTTAGCATCAATAACTAAAAGCTCATTTTTATCTTCAAGATTTACATAAATAAGACCATTGCCATTTGATACAATCATTTCCGGCTTACCGTCTACATTAATTGTTTTCTCCACATTGTTGCTTTCAGCATTTATTACCGTAAGGTCATGGCTTTTACCATTGCCTACATACACTTTTTTGGAAAAATTGTCATAAATTATTGCATCTGGCTTTTTACCTCCTGGTATGGTTGCTGTAATAGTATTAGTAGCAATATTGAAAACACTAATGGTATTAGAGACACCATTACTAATGAAACCCTTGCCAAATTGTGGAGCCAATGCAATACCATGTACCCCTTCCAGATTGCCTATAGTAGCAATATTAGCACCTGTGGTTTTATTGATGATATTTACCTGGCTACTGTGCGATAAATATAAATTTTCAGACTCCTGGCTTACGGTTACATAATCCCAGCCACCATCGCCTGATGCCTTAAAGGTATTAAGCAAATGGTAGCCCGAATTCTGGGCACTAGCAGCAGTACATAATGCCATGGCGGCAACAGCGGTAATCAATGATTTGAAAATCACCTTCATAAAATCAATTTTGATAAATAAACATACATCAACCTGATATATCCAGGTTGTAAAGGGGCAATGTTAGCCAATAAATCAACGGGGGTACATTAAATTATTGATACCAATTAGTCCTTTTTGCAAACCTCCTTAAGGAATTTGCCATTAGCATCAAACATCAGGTCCATGCATTTTACTTCTGCCTCATACATGGTTTCGCCATTTGGCATAGTTAGTTTTGCAGCTTCCTTTATTTTGTGGTCGTAATTGTTCTTTATATACATTACAATCTTGGCAGGTAGCATTCTAGGGTCCATATGTTTTTCAGTTTCCAGCCATTTGCCATTCTCATCAAATAAGGCAGATTGCTTCTGGCCATCTTTTTCGAAATTGGCCTCATATTTCCCATGTTCCATTTCCCATTTGGCTTCTTTTACCTCTGGGAAGTTTTTATAAAAAGTATACTTAACAGGTTCAGGAACTTTAGAAATATTAATATTCCTGGCAAAACAAGTGGCACCCGACAGCATAAGCACAGCTACAATAAGTTTTTTCATAAAAATATTTTTTGGCTTTTGATAAATTAGAAGACAAATGTAATAAGGAATTCTGTAGGCAGTTTGAACAAAGGTAATTTTTCAACAATAAAAAACTATGAAGGAGCCACTAATCTCCGCTATGAAAGTAGAGTGCCTGCAATTGATTAATATCCATAATTCTATAAGTATTGCGAATTGAAGGTCTTGTTCTGAAAAACCTGTTTTTAGCCTGTTCTACGAGGTTTGTTTGAAAAATAAATATATATTCTTCATGAATTTCAATATTGCCTCCAAGTATATTTTTTGAACCCTCTATTTTCTCTTCCAAGGCACCTTTGTATACATTTCGCAGGTTTTCATAATTGAACCTCAATTCTACAAGTACCATTTTTCTAGATGATTCGTCAGCAGAAATTGATCCAAATGAAATATCCATAGATTTACTTCTGGCTCTTTTTTCGGCAAGAGATACTCTAGCCTCTGCAATGTCAAGATTAATTACTACCGTATTGGTGTCGAAAATAATGGTTGTACTTTGGTGTCCTTCCCTTTCAATAACTATATTTATATCCTCAATAATCTCGGGATATGCCAAGGCGACAGGATGGGTAATGGTGGTTGTTTTGCAATATTTCATGGTTTATATGCCGTATTGGTTAATGCGATCTATGGCTATATTAAACGATGCAAAAATGGGGTCAATCTCTTGCTTAAGATGGAGGTAATTATACATGAACTTATTCTCTGATTTCTCAGCTAAATAGTAATTCAATTTATCCTCCACTCCTTCTTTCATTGATATGTATTTTATTGCACTAACCATATCTGGGTTGTGGCTGGCAATAAAAAATTTTACGCCAATTTCTTTATGCAACAAAACAATCATTCTGGCATATTCAATAATCCATTGTGGATGTAAATGAGATTCGGGTTCGTCAATAATAAAAAGAGTTTTATCGGTTAATGAACCGTTTTTGAGTAGCAATTGTAAAATTCCAAATGACCTAACCCCGGTAGCACAATCGAACAAGTTGAAAGTTGTACCATCCACTCGTTTAAAGACAAACCGGTTATATAAACTATCATCTAGCGAAACATCACCTTTTAAAATTTCATTATTTAAAATAGTATTCAAATTTGATGATGTTGATTTGCCTTTTTTTAATAGTAACGCCCTTAAATCATTCCAATGATCGTTTTCACTTTGTTCATTTAGCAAAACCATTGGAGTATCAAGGTAGATTGCATTGTCGATAGAATAGAATACAGATAGATTCGTCTTATCCATAGCAACTATTTGCGATTCATATTCATATACTTCAAATTTCCGGGGTAGTTTACCTTCTGAAAAAATTGAATCTATGGCATCCAGAAACAGTCCAACAGGTCTTGAATTTATTTTTTCAAATGATTCATTAAATATAGACGCAACATGATTTGTTAATTCATTGAAGATTTCCTGGAAGTCTTTGCTAGGGCTCTCGTTTTGATCTAAAATATCCCCTAATATGTGCTTCATCCTGGTTTTCCAAGAGGACTGAAAAAGTAAGTCTTGTTGTTCCGTTGAAACCCTGGAGAATACGTGGCTAATTTTCGAAATAAACATCTTCCACTTTTCAAGTAGATTTTCGCTCAAAGAATCTTCATTATAAAATTCTTCTAATTCCTTTTTTGCGTTTTTTTCATTGAGTGCAAATGATAAATCAGGAATTACGACCTGGAGAAACCTATAAGTGTCGCTCAATTTTTTACGTAATTCATCCACTACCAACTTTTCATAATTTGTCCCAGTTTTATACAGGTAATATAAAAGTTTAGATAAGGTGCTCTTGCCACAGCCATTTTCACCGGTAACCACCGTAATGCCATCAATAATAATATCTGCATTTGCAATGGCTCTAAAACCTTCTGTTTTTACCCTTATTTGTGGCGTATACATTGAAATGGATATTTATTGGCTAAAAGACCACAAAACTAATTCAAATTGATTATAGTATAAACTATGAACAATACATCGCCCCAAATCACTAATCAAATGGTAATCTATCCAATACCCTCCAAAATACTTTACAATAAGTATCTTTGCTTCGTTACCCCGATAAAATATGATTGTATACGGCGCCAGCGGGCATGGTAAAGTAATTATAGAGATTCTGGAAAATATCCTCACCCCCCATATTGAGATATGGGACGATGCGGTAAAACCTCCGGTATGGGAATATGAAGTGAAACCACCATTACCAGCGCCCCAGCCCATCGCTGATGAAATGATTATCAGCATAGGGGTAAATGCCACCCGGAAAAAAGTTGCTGACCGCTTTTGTGAAAGGGTGACTTTTGGCAAGGCTATTCATTCCACTGCATTTATTTCTAAGCGAGCCACAATAGGCGAGGGCACAGTAGTTATGGCCAATGTAACTGTAAATGCCGACGTAAAAGTAGGCCGCCATTGCATTCTTAATACCAGTTGCAGTATAGACCACGATTGTGTTTTAGGCGATTATGTACATATTAGTCCTGGTGCAGCCCTTAGTGGTGATGTACATGTAGGCGAAGGTACACATATAGGTACGGGTGCCTCAACTATTCAGGGTGTGAGAATAGGCAAGTGGTGCAATATAGGCGTAGGTGCGGTAGTAGTAAAGGATATACCAGATTATGCAACAGCTGTGGGCAACCCGGCGCGAGTGATAAAAATAAAACAACCATAATCATGAATACTAAAATATGGATGTCTTCACCACATATGGGTGGTACTGAAGAGCAGTTTGTAAAAGAAGCATTTACCACTAATTGGATAGCACCATTGGGACCTAACGTAAACGGTTTTGAACAAGACCTTGAATTGTTTTTAGGCAATGGCAGCCATGCAGCGGCATTGAGTTCGGGTACTGCCGGCCTTCATTTGGGTCTGGTATTGCTGGGTGTAAAAGCCGGGGATGAGGTGATATGCCAAACCATGACCTTTAGTGCCACTGCCAACCCCATAAACTATATGGGTGCTACACCTGTATTTGTAGATAGTGAAAGTGATACTTGGAATATGTCGCCCGCCTTGCTTGAAAAGGCGATTGAGGATAGGATGGCTATTGGCAAGAAACCGAAGGCAATAATACCTGTGCACCTTTATGGCATGCCAGCTAAGATGGACAGCATTATGGCCATCGCCCACCATTACCAGATACCGGTGCTTGAGGATGCAGCCGAGGCAATTGGTTCATCCATACACGGCCAAAAATGTGGCACATTTGGTGAGATAGGCGTACTTTCATTCAATGGTAATAAAATCATTACTACCTCAGGTGGTGGTGCATTGGTTTCGCAAAGTAGCAGGATAGTAAAAGATGCCCGGTTCCTGGCTACACAGGCCCGTGACGAGGCACCACATTACCAACATTCACAGATAGGTTATAACTACCGCATGAGTAATTTGTGCGCAGGCGTAGGACGTGGACAAATGGAAGTTTTGGCCAAAAGGATAGAACAGCGCAGAAGCATTTATAACCAATACCATAGCCATCTAGCAGGTAAAAAAGGAATTAGTTTCCATGAGGAATTGCCGGGGTATTTCAGCAACCGTTGGTTAACCACCATATTGATTGACCCCAAAGAAGCCGGTTTCACCCGTGAGGATTTAAGATTGGCATTAGAAAAAGACAATATTGAATCACGCCCATTATGGAAGCCAATGCATATGCAGCCAGTATTTGATGGTTGTCCGTTTTATGGTGATGGCACATCCGAGCATTTATTCGAAATCGGATTATGCCTGCCATCAGGTTCCAATTTATCCAATGACGACATGAAACGCATTTTTGCCGTAATTGATTCATTGGTGAAATAAGAGGGTGTTATATTAATTAAGGTGGGTGTAAACCCGAAGGGTTGATATTATTATAGCATTCATTCAATTTATGATATAGAACCCTGAAAGGGTGACATTATTGGTCGTTTAGTGAATGACGTTGGGATAATAATTTCGAATAAACACGAATTAATGGCAATAACAAATAAACAAGAACGGTTCCATTTCTTAGATGGTCTTAGGGGAATTGCATCTACAATGATTGTGATTCACCATGCCTTTTCGTCCAACATTGCCCTATTTTTTATCCGTCACCACTTACCGCTTATTGGTATGTTCCTCCGGCTGTTTACCCAATCGGGGGTCGACTTGTTTTTTGTGCTGAGCGGGGTGGTACTTCTACGCCCTTACCTGCGCAAACAACGTACCTTCAATGTGCCCGATTATTTTTGGCGCAGGCTGAAACGTATCTACCCACCTTATTTCTTCGCATTGCTAATTGGTGCTGCCATCGTTTATTTCAATAATACCTTCCCTACCTGGTACAATGTGCGCGGTTTCCATATGGGCTTCACCTGGCTCGAAATGTTTAAAGAAGCATTTATCATCAATTTCGATGGTAATTTCTTCAACCTTGCCTGGTGGAGCCTGGGAATAGAAATTCTATTCTATATGATTGTTCCCCTTATTATTTTCACCTTCCCAAGCCAGGAAAAAATTACAAGCAATAGAATAGTACTCACTATTGCCGGAACACTAATTACTACATTGGCACTTCAAATTGGCATTGCCCATACCATTCCCTACCTATATTCTTTAACCACCTATATATCCACCATTGGCCGATTTGTGGAGTATCCGGTTTGCTTCCTGATGGGGGTATTTTTGGCCACTAAGGATTTTGATGCCAAACATGGCTTTTACTTTATCCTTTCAGGTATTGTATTCATCCTTTTAGGATTCATACTTACCAATACGGGCATTACAACTCATTTTCATTCCGATTTTGGCCAACCCTTCCTTTATTATTCCATATTCCATTCAGGCTATGGTATGTTGTATGCAGGCATCATTATTCTGTCATTTAATATTCAGTCAATGAAACAATTCCTGAATAAAAACATTATGATATGGTTGGGTGAGCGTTCTTATTCACTGTTTCTAATACATTTCTCCGTATTCTACTTTACCGATAATCTGGTCTCCCATTTCACAGCCGACAGGAATGCCTATTATGGCCTCCTCACCAGGGGCATAGGCATACCATTTGCATTCTTTATGGCCATGCTGTTGTTCTGGTTTGTGGAACGCAAACAAGCCCGTGGACTACTCACTGGCAAAGTTTTCTGGCCATGGCAGGCAGGTCAAATAGAAAGAGAATAATTTATAACTACAAACTCCGTTTTCTAAGATTTTGAATCTTTATACCTCCTATACATTGCTAATCGCTGAAAATATCTGACTTTTGAAAAGAGCTACGAATTTTAATAACAATGTACAATAATCATATGTACATTGAATGTAAATTTAGTAGCCCCGACCTTTAGGTCGGGGTATATAATTGAATACGATGTGGCTTTAGCCGAAATATTAGGTTATGCTGGCTTTTTGCTTCTGAATTTGCAATTTTTGAATTTTAACTTTTTAATTTACTAAAAATGAATCAATGGACGCAGGCAATAGAAGAGGCCTGGAACAATAGGGAATTGCTAAAAGAAGATACTTATAAAGATGCCATAAGGGCTGTGATAGAAGAGGTAGATAAGGGTCGATTGCGTGTAGCTTCACCTGGAGTAGATGGGTGGGATATACATGAGTGGGTGAAAAAAGCGATACTCATGTATTTTGCAATACAGCCTATGCAAACATGGGATGTAGCCCCCTTTGAGTTTTACGACAAGATGTTGCTGAAGAAAGACTATGCATCACAAGGTGTTAGGGCAGTGCCACATGCAGTGGCTCGCTATGGTGCATTTCTGGCTCGTAATGTGGTGCTTATGCCTTCCTATGTAAACATTGGTGCCTACGTGGATGAAGGCACAATGGTCGATACCTGGGCTACAGTAGGTAGTTGTGCCCAGATAGGCAAGGGGGTACACCTGAGTGGTGGTGTAGGTATAGGTGGTGTGTTGGAACCTCTGCAGGCTTCTCCTGTAATTATAGAAGATGGATGCTTTATTGGCTCCAG
>CAIWHI010000574.1 GCA_903912435.1 uncultured Bacteroidota bacterium
AGTCTATTGTTGCATCTTTTTTCTATCTATTTTTCAGAAATACGCCAATATTTTTTTAATGAAGCATTTATTTATTTTTCTTCTCGCTTGTTTTATAATCATAGATTGTACCGCTCAAAAATCTTTCAAAGCCGGATGGAATACCTATTCTACGGGTTATCTTATCCATGAGTATACTTATGCTATGCAGTTTCAGGATACGCTTAAGTTGAACCAAACTGATAGTGCACTTATTTATTGTACTCTCGATAGTTTGGTCAGAATGACTGTTACTTTCCCATATAAACAAAAAGATTCTTTCAAGACCATTAATATTTATAATTCCAGGAAACTACTTGTTAGAACTGAGGAATATAAAAATGAATTGTTATTATATTCAAAGGATTGGAAATATGACGACAAGGATAGACAGGTTCTTTTTCTAACTGATAATAAAGTAAACGGAAATACGTATAAAAAGATCTATGAATACTCTGTTGATAAAAAAGGCGGGGATATGGTGGTATCAGAGAGTTCGTATATTAATGGTAGGATTGAATTTTATACAAAGGGTTATATCAACAAGCAAAATCAAAAATACAAAGAAGTAAGGCTTAATGATAATAATAAGGATATAGTGCACGTTGAAACTTTTACTTATGGAGATAATGGTAAAGTGAAATTGCGATCAGTCTATTTTCCCGAATGGAAAGTTACAAAGAACTTTGATGAATATGAAGGTACAATCCCACTAAAATGTTTTTCTTATCTACCAATAGTATTAATAGATAAGATCACGGTTCCTGGTAGGGTTGCATTTTTAAAGAAATTATTGGTGAAAAATAGGGCGCTGTTTAACGATACAGAATGTCATGAATTTGATCATAAATTTACCAATAAATTTACATGTGAGGTTGAGGTATTAACTACCAAAGTGAATAATGGTAGGAATGTAATCTTTAAATATAAGGAGAGAGTACTTTAAAGAAGTACTCTCTCTGGTGTTTTTATTTACCTGTTGCAAAACTGTGTCCAGGTTTTATCAGTTCAGGGTGAGTAGCTTGGAATCTTGCAATTTCCTTGATTGAAAAATTCATAACATAAGGATTATCGGTATTAGTATTGATATAACCCTGATGATAATCTTCGGCCTTATAGAATATTTTATAAGGCTTCACCGCTGTGGCCACTGGTCTTTTGTATTTACCACTTTTGTTCATGGCCTGTATGTTTTTGTCAATGGTTTCTTTCTCAGTATTATTTCTATAAAATACCACCGATCTATATTCGGTGCCATTATCAGGTCCCTGTCCATTAACCTGAGTAGGGTCAGACTGGGCTTCGAAATAGATTTTCAACAATGTAGGATAGGTGATAACTGAGGTGTCGTAATAGATGTTCACAGTTTCGGTATGACCTGTTTCTCCAGTTGATACCTGTTCATAAGTTGGGTTATTTGTAGTGCCACCTGCATAACCTGATTCTACATGTACCACTCCATTTATACTTTCAAAGAGTGTTTCTTCATGCCAGAAGCATCCTGCAGCAAATGTAGCTTGCTTGTATTTTGATAAATCGGTTGGGATTTTATCTTTGGAGAAATTTGCAGCAATTTTCTTTATCTGTGTTGCTGGCATTGATTGTCCACATGAGCTCAATTGAAAAGCTACTATTAGAGTGGTGAGGCAAAATGTGTTGATTTTCATTTTCTATATTGTTTTATGAATTTACGACACACCTTACACTATAGATTTATAATATCGGTGTTTTTGCTTTTTTTTATGATTCTGATGAAATACTTATTAAGGGGTAAGCGGCTTTTTATTATCCAGATATTCCTGTAGCATAATTATTGCACTAACCTTATCAATAAGGCCCTTATCTTCCCTATCTTTTTTCTTTAATCCCATTCCTGCTATGGCCTGAGATGCCATTTTGGATGTCATTCGTTCATCTATTTTCTCAACAGGCATAGTGGGAAATACATTGCCAAATTTCAGTATGAATTTTTCTACAAGTGGGGTAGCATCTGTAGGTGAATTATCAAAATTAAGTGGATAGCCTATCAGGATTTTTTCAACCTGCTCAGTGCTCATGTATCTTTTTAAGTAACCTATCAATTCATTACTGTCTACTGTTTCAAGGGCAGTGGCAATTATTTGTAATGGGTCAGTCACTGCCAGACCAGTTCTCTTTTTTCCGTAATCTATTGCTAATATTCGTGCCAAATTAGAATTTTACTTTGTTTGAATTGTATACTGTTGGTTTGTGGGTATGTGTAATATCTCTAATCAATTTCTTTAACTGAAGGTGGCTTTCCAGAAGGATATTTAGCCTTGCAGGGTCATTTTCAAGAGGTATTTGCTGGGTTAGTTCCTCCAATAATTTCAAGGCTTTTTTTAATTCAAAATATTCAAGTGAACTATCTACATCTCTACGGTAAACCAGCAATGGCGTAAGTTGTTCAATATTTAGTTTGTCTTTCCATCCCTTGCTTATTTCTACATTACCATGTAATAAATTTGCCATTTTAGTGCGGGTAGATGAGTCATGGTGGTTTACGAAATACTGGGTATCAGGTGTCTTACCATTTTCATGCAGGTATTGTAGGTATTCCCTAAAGATCTGTTGCGCCAGTGGTGTATGTAGCAGTTCAGGGTCTACGCGGTCCTCAATAAGTTTTGCAACATTTTCATGTCCTTCATATTCAAAGTTGCCGTACTCAATCAATACACGCACTAATTGCCACTCCTGTAGTTCATCAGCAGTGGTTACTTTAGCAACAGCTTCCTCCTCACCTGGATACATATCCGGGCCGGGCATGGCTTCCGGTGGTATGTAATCATTGTCAGCTTTCCGGGTGTTTTTCTGGTCATTCTCTACCCGCTCTCTTATGTATTTATTTACAAGGTTTATCAGGCCGGTTTCTTCTACATTTAATTTCTGGCTGGCTTCCCTAATATAATGTCCCTGTAATGAAAAATCTTCTGCCTTGTTGATACGCGAAATGCTTTCAGCAATTTCATTGACTAGTTTCGACTTTTTAACCGGGTCGGTGCCTACATCTTTAAGACCCACATGTAGCCTGAAATTGATAACATCCTGCTTATGGTCTTTTATGTATTCATGAAACTTGGCGGCCCCTACTTTTTGCACGTAGCTATCGGGGTCTTCTCCCTCTGGTAGCAGCACCAACTGCACATTGAAGCTTTGCGATAGGGCCATATCCAGGCCGCGTAGGGCAGCCTTAATGCCTGCTGAGTCGCCGTCATAGAGTATGGTGAGGTTTTTAGTGAGCTGACCAATAAGGCGTAGCTGGTCTTCGGTAAGCGAGGTGCCACTACTTGACACCACATTTTCTACTCCACCCTGGTGAAGGCTAATAACATCGGTATACCCCTCTACCAGCAAGCACTCATCCTGCTTGCCAATTGCCTGGCGGCTTTGGTACATACCATAGAGTACCTTACTCTTGTTGTAGAGTTCGTTCTCGGGGCTGTTGATGTACTTGGGGGCCTTTTCATTGCTTTTTAATATACGTGCACCGAAACCCAATATCCTACCCGTCATGCTCTGGATAGGGAAAATTACCCTACCCCGATACACATCGTAGAACATGTCGTTGCGGTTCTTTACTAGCCCCGCTTTTTCAAGCAGTTCTGCACGGTAGCCCTTATTGATAGCGGCCCTGTAAAAAAAGTCGCCGGTTTCGGGGTTATAGCCTAGCCTGAACTTATCTATTATTTCTTTTCTGAATCCCCTCTGTTTAAAATAAGACTGCCCAATTATCTGTCCTTCCTCCGATTTTGCCAGTGTTTCCTGAAAGAAGCCTGCGGCATATTCATTCAGGATTCTTAGTGCCTCTTCAGCGAGTTGGTGTTGTTGCTGTTCGGGAGAGCGCTCGGTTTCATCAAGTTTTATTTTGTAGTAGTCGGCCAGCCAGTGCATAGCCTCGGGGTAGGTAAGCTTTTCATGCTCCTGAATGAAAGTGACTACATTACCTGCCTTCCCACAGCCAAAGCATTTATAAATACCCTTTGAAGGCGAAACATTGAAACTGGGTGTTTTTTCATTATGGAAAGGGCAGTTAGCCTGATAATTGGTGCCGCGTTTTTTTAATCTTAAAAACTGGCCTATCACGTCAACAATGTCGGCGCGATCCATTACTTGCTTTACTGAAGCTGGTGAAATCATTAGTGCGAAGATACGCGAAATGGATGATGGCAAGATTAATTGGGGTATAGACAATATAGGGGATTTGGGAATTGGTGTGTATGTGAGGCAAAGTGGAATAGCATGTGATGGTATATAGTTTTTGGCTAACATCGCCGTTGTTGGAGAGGACACCAAAAGCGGTGTTCAATTCAAATACATTGCCATGATCATGATGGATACGGATTGAAACCGTCTCCATAGCACACATTAGGAAATGAAACTCCGGAATTCTTATTTATTGCCATCATTCCCGGAGACGGATTCAATCCGTCTCTACCGTGACAACACCCCTCAAACCCACGTATTATACCAACGATCCTGCATTACTCAATTTCTTAATCCCAAAATTGTCTGTCAAATTCAAATCGGTCTGACCGCGGAAAGCGGTGCTGCAGGGGCAACATTTCCTGCTAGGCATATTTTGAGGTTGCTTCTGGCGCTGAAAATGCGCCATCGCAATGACGCGCGGGGGGCTTTTATCGGGGTGGCTGGGTTGCAATTTTAGGGCTTGGGGAAGTTGAAGACGTTCGGAGAACGGGTTATAACTGTTGTTCCTGATGTCCATAGCTGAACATCAGGAACAACGGTACATTCCGGAACAACGGTTCTACGGAACATTCATGCCAGTGGTGTCTTAATTGAAATAGTGGGAGATTATTGATTGAGCTTTTTGAACACCTGCCTGAACTGGTTGGGTAGGCGGTTTTTGTTTTTATCCAGGAGTTCCAGGTTGTAATCTTTGGTGA
>CAIWHI010000575.1 GCA_903912435.1 uncultured Bacteroidota bacterium
GTTTTCTTAGTGGTTAGGTTTTTATCCTGCTATAAAATAAGGATTATGCAATTTAAATTATTTTTTTCTCAAGGCAAAAACAATTCTTAATTTCATAGAGACATATGGGATTAATTAACTGTAATCTCCTTATTCTGAATCATCTTGTAAATGGTACTTTTGCCAATATCTAGCTTTTCTGCCGCCTTTACAATATTATTATCATACTTCTTCAGAAAGTGCTTAATGATATCTATGGTGTACTCCTTCATGGTTTTTTCCTCATTGGTAAAACTATCACCCATCGTTACTGATGCAAAATAAATATCGCTATCGCATATCTGTCTGCCATCGCACATTACTGCCGATAGGTCAATGATGGCCTTCAATTCCCTTACATTACCAGGGTAATTGTACTTCATCAATTTGTCTTTCGCATCCTGGCTTATGGTAATGGAATCCATCTTATTACTCTTGCAGAAGTCCTCCAGGAAGTGTTTGGCCAATAATAAGATATCATTGCCTCTTTCCCTTAGTGGTGGCAAGTCAATAGGTAAACCCATAATACGGTAAAAAAGGTCTTCCCTAAAATTACCTTTCTTTACTTCTTCCAGTAGGTTTTTGTGCGTAGCCACAATAAGCCTCACATCCAGTGGTATGCGCTCATTACCCCCAACCCTTGTCACCTCACGCTCTTGCAATACCCTTAATATTTTACTCTGTAGGCTTAAATCCAATTCAGCAATTTCATCCAGGAATAAAGTTCCCTTATTGGCTTCTTCAAACTTACCTGTTTTCCTGGCCATGGCTCCTGTAAAAGCTCCTTTTTCATACCCGAACAATTCACTTTCTATCAGTTCACGTGGTATGGCAGCCATATTCACAGCCACAAATGGCTTCTTCTTTCTTTCAGAATTGTAGTGAATGGCCTTGGATATTACTTCCTTACCGGTTCCGGTTTCCCCGGTTACAGATACATTTATATTGGTTCTTGATGCTTTTTCAAGTAATGCAAAAATCCTGAGTAGGGCAGGGCTGCTACCCTTTATTGCCTTATTGAAATCGTATTTCTGCCCCAGTTCTTCCTTAAGTACCTCTACTTCTTTTTGCAGCGATTGGCGCTCCCTTTCCTTATTTACCGCATTCCATAGCAGGTCCTTGGTATTTTCATCTTTGATGAAATAGTCACGCGCCCCTTCTTTTAGTAGCGATACTGCGGTATTTACATCCTTCTGTGCACTAATCACTATTACCGGCATATCAGGATTGTAATCCTTGATTTTTTTTAGCAGGTCAAATCCATTGATATCAGGCAGGGAATAGTCAATACTTATCAGGCCGGGTTTTTTTGAAAGGTTGGCAAGACATTCCTTCCCGGTAGTAAACCGGGATATTTCATAATCGGGATTTAGAGAGAGGTGGTACTGCAATATTTCACCATACCATGGGTCATCCTCAACTATAAATATTTTAAACTGTGCCATCCCGACATGAAATTTACAGTAAATATACGTGGAAAATCTTTTACAAGTTGCATAGAATTTCCATTTTTTGGAAAATATTTACACCTACAATTAGTAGTTCTATTGTTCGAAATTTACTGGGTGTTGAATTAGTTGCACATTAAATACAACACTAGCTTTTATCATCCACTTTTGTATTTTGCATTACATTTCTTTCTAAATAACTGTTTATGAAAAGGGCAATAATATTGGTACTGATGTTCTTATCGCTATCTGCTACAGCCCAGACAGGGAAAGAGCTATCAGTTTTTACTATTGATAGTTTCAAAGAGCATACCATTAAGTTCTATACTCTCCAAAAGCATTGGCGATTTCATGATGGGGATACAGGTAATATGGCAGCCATCAATCTTGATGATAGCAATTGGCCTATTGCTGACCCCGGACTAACCATACCTGAAGATAAGAAAACAAAACGAACCCCTTTTTCGGGTGTTGGTTGGTTTAGGCTGCATTTTACCATAGATTCAGCATTAACTAGAGTTCCACTTTGCCTGGGTATAACCCATTTTGGCGCATCTGAGGTTTACCTTGATGGCAAGAAGGTAAGTATTAACGGACATATAACTGACAAAGAGCACACTATAAATTACGACCCTCAGGAAATTCCCGAGCCTATTCTCCTTTCCCGGTCGGGGGAACATGTCATAGCTGTAAAGTATGCCAATTATAAAGTAGATAGAAATTACACCTATTTCCATTCAGATAATGTAGGATTTGAAATGCAACTAATGACTGGCAAGCAAATGACAAGTATTTTAGTTTCCCAGGCCATCACTAATACTGAAATTGATATTTTCCTGTTTGGGGTATTTATTGCACTTTCTATGCTACATCTGTTCTTGTTTCTCTATTACAGGGTAAGCAAGACCAATCTCTTTTTTAGTCTTTTTTGTTTTTCAATGGCAGTAATATTCCTCATCATATTCCTGATGAGATTTAGCTCATCTACTGTCATTCAGTTATTGAGTAGTAATTTATTGGTATTAATAGTTGATTTTGCCTGCCTATCATTGAGTGGTTTTATATATGACTTATATGGAGTTAAAAAAAAGAGATTCAGGTTGGTTTTGGCTTTTAGTATCGCAGTTCCTATCCTCTTTATTTTTGAGCGGAAATATGGTGTTATTGCCCTGATTTCTCTGGGCTTTATGGTACTTATACAGGTGATAATGAGCGTGGCTTATGCCTTCTATAAAAAATTACCGGGGGCTCGTATACTTGGTACTGGTGTACTCTTTTTTGCCTTGTTTATGTTTTTCTGTTTGGTTTTTGCTATATCAACCGGGCATCTCGATTTTAGCGACAGCACACCGGCAGGCATGGCTTTCCTTATACTAACCTTATTGGCTATACTAATTTTGCCTGTTTCGATATCACTATACCTTGCCTGGAGTTTCTCAAATATCAATAAAGACCTTAAAAAAAAATCTGGATGAGGTGCATGACCTCTCTGAAAAGACCCTACAACAGGAGCAAGAGAAAAAAGCAATATTAGAAAACCAAAAACAAAACCTGGAAATTGAAGTAACCCAGCGCACCATAGAGGTGGTAGCCCAAAAGGAAAAGATTGAAAAACAGCACTCCGAACTGGTATTGGAGAAAAATAAGTCGGAGGAATTATTGAAAGATATCCAGGTGAAGAATAAATCTATTACTGACAATATCACCTATGCCAAACGCATACAATCAGCAATACTACCCGATATCCAGCTCATATATAAAACTCTGGAGGACTCATTTATCCTCTACCTGCCCAAAGACA
>CAIWHI010000576.1 GCA_903912435.1 uncultured Bacteroidota bacterium
AACCTATGACCACTTGGTGCATAACCACCTATTGTTATTGGGTCTGTCATAATATCCCATTTCCCATCATCTGTACCACCACCCATATAAAATGCCTGTACAGTATCCCTGAACTCTTTCCGCACATAAAAGAAACCTGTGCCTTTAGGACCAAGCATCCATTTATGACTACAGGTGGCATAGGTATCGCAACCCATATCGTGCAAATCAAGTGGCATCATACCGGCACCATGTGCACCATCTATGAGTGAAAAAATTCCTTTATCACGGGCTAGTTTACATATTTCTTTAATTGGCAACACCTGCCCCTGTGTACAGGGAATATGCGGGGTTGCTATAACCTTTGTCTTTTTTGTAATTAGCGCATTAATCCTGTTAAGGGTTTCTTCCGCTGTTTTGGCCGGGGTATATTTTTTAATTACAATACCAGTTACCTTTTGTCTGTTCATCCAGGGCATTGCATTCCCTACATGCTCGTGTGTGGTAAGGATAACTTCATCACCTTTTTGCAGAGGCACCCCCCAGCAAGCCAGGTTAATGCCATCAGTTACATTATGGGTAAGTGTAATTTCATCATTATCGGCACCTACAAATTTCGCTATTTTAGCCGGAACAGAATCATAACTGCCATAGTTACCATCTCTGTCTGCATCCATCATTCCATTATGCACTGCATCTATAACCGGATAAGGAGATGGCCCGAATGTGCCATTGTTAAGATAGGTAAGATCTTTAGCAATCGGAAACATTTGTCTCACATTATGCCAATAAGCCTCATCATCGGGGTCTATAGTCTTACCATCATGTTTTAAATGATGTGTTGCGGCCATTGCCTGCATCTCATCGAGTGTTAATGCGGCTATTACCGTGGCTGCGCGAAGAAAATTTCTTCTATTGAAGCTCATTTATTGTACTTTTTAATATTTTAAAAATAAGCACACGAAAACATTCAACCTGTGGTTGTCATGGCATCATATTGATAAAATGGCAAAAGGTATTTTCGGGTATAAAATATCTTTATTTATAAGGTGGGCTAAAAGTACAAAAAACAATTACAATACCTAATCGGGAAATCTTTTTTATGAAAATACTACAAATATTAAGTACCCAATGCACCTGAAAAAGTATAAACAATTGATTTACCTCATCATTAAAATTTAAACAAATAACCCATATAACACATTCGTTCGTTAATTTTTACTAACTTCTGGTTAAAAATCAGGAAATTACATCTGGCAAGTCCTTATGCCTGACCTTTAATAATGCCTCTGCAATAATAAAATCTATTGGATTAGTCAATTTAATATTATCAAAAGTGCCTTCAATTAAATTAACTTTTATTCCAAAATCTTCAACTACCGAAGCCTCATCAGTAAAATCGGCCCGGTACGGACGGTTAAAAGCCGGTAATATTTGTTCAGTCTTAAAGGTTTGAGGTGTCTGTATAATGCGCAATAAATCACGATTAACCGGGGTACTAACATTATTTCCCCCTACCATCCGCACACTTTCAGCCTGGGCAATAGCCGGAATGGCATTACCATTTGCGAGGGCCGATTTATAACATCGCAAAATAAGATCATGGGTAATCATTGGCCTGGCAGCATCATGTACAAAAACTATACCATCATTATTTACATATTTCAATCCATTTTGCACACTATGAAAACGGGTCTCACCCCCTGCGGTAATCGTAAGGTCGAACTTAGCCATGAAACTACGTATAATAGTCTGCACACTACTTAAATGGTCTTGCGGCACAACCAGGATTATTTTTGCATCAGGTAAGGCCAGATGAAATGCTTCAATGGCATAAATCAATAATGGCTTACCCAAAAAAGGCAAAAACTGTTTTGGTATGTACCCGCCCATGCGGGTTCCTCTGCCTCCGGCAACTATAACAGCATATTTCTTCGTATTCACCATGCTCATCAATCATTAATTCTACAGCCCAAAAATAAACAATAATGAGTTTACAATGCGGCTCAGGTCGCCCGATTTACTAACTTTTCACCTTGTAAATCATACAGAAAATATCGGATTTTTTTTCCATAGCCAAACCGTTCCATATTATTTATAATAATTCAGTAGTATTGCCTTTAGAAAAATAATATCTACGCTCATTTTTGAATCATTATTTGATGCCATTAAAAATTCAATACTGCTCAGACCTCCATCTTGAAATGCCTGCCAATAACCAGTACTTGCAAAAATACCCCTTACAGGTAAGAGGAGATGTATTAATACTTGCAGGCGATATTGTACCTTTTGGAATCATTAACCAACATGAATATTTTTTTGATTTCGTAGCCCAAAACTTCAAATATACATGGTGGCTACCTGGCAATCATGAATACTATCATGGTGACATCAGTAAAAGGAGCAGTACGGTGAATGAACAAATAAGGGAGAATGTAGCCCTGGTAAATAATATTACCATAATATATGAAGATATTGAACTGATCTTCTCTACCCTATGGAGTAAAATAAGCGTAGAAAATGCATGGGAGATAACCAGGGCAATGAGCGATTTTCATGTGATAAAATATGGCGACGAAAGATTTACTACCTATTTATTTAATAAGCTGCATGAGGAATGTCTGGTTTTCATAAAGAATGCAGTAGCCCGGTCATCAAACCCTAAAAAGGTAATAGCTACCCACCATATTCCCACCTTAATGAATTACCCTCCCAAATATAAAGGTGATGCCATTAATGAGGCATTTGCTGTGGAGCTATTTGACCTAATAGAACAAAGCGATGTAAATGCCTGGATATTTGGCCACCACCATTATAATATACCTGAATTCAAAATAGGTAATACCTCTATGCTAACCAACCAATTGGGTTATGTGAGGCATGGCGAGAACAGATTATTTGATGGAGGTAGGGTTTTAGAGCTATAGATTGATTATTTTGAAAAAAGGGAATAGGAAAATTATGCCTAATTTTATCAAATTATATGATGAACGAATCCCAACCACTAATAGATCATATCCAAAAACGGGTAATACTGAATGAAGATGAAGTGCAGGCGTTTTTATCTTATTTTAAATATCTGAAAATAAGAAAAAGGCAATTTATTATCCAACCTGGATTTGTAGCACATCATAAGAATTACATTCTCAAAGGTGCATTCAGGGCCTATGTGGTAGATGACAACGGCCAGGACCATACTATTCAGGTATCGATTGAAGATTGGTGGATATCTGATTACAACAGTTACGTATACCAGAAACCTGCAACTATGTTCGTTGAAGCATTAGAACCTAGCATTATTTTGCAGCTGGATTATAAGGATGAAGCCCTGCTAAAACATCAGAATCATAAATTTGAAACTTTTTTCAGGATAATGGCTGAGCGTTCTGTAGCTCATATGCAACGGCGCATTATTACCAATCTAACAATGAACGCAGAAGACAGATATAAGGAATATGAAGCCCTGCATCCGGATATTGTTCAGCGAATGCCACAATATGCCCTGGCCTCCTACCTGGGCATGACCACCGAATATTTATCAAGACTAAGAAACAAGAGGGCTAAAAAAAGTTGAACCAGTTTATCTATTTTGAATGAACTAGTCGTACGGTATTTCTTAATCTGGTTCATAGGAAAAGGCCTACTGATGAGGCCATCTTTGCATTGTCAATAACGATAAAAAACATCAAAAAAAACGACAATGACCAACACATCAAACAGGACATTTACTGTCCCAACACGCGAAGAAGTATCAGCCACTAACCAGGCAATTTTTGACAATTTAAAAGGTGCTATAGGTTTTGTACCCAACCTTTATGCTTATTTTAGTAAAAGTGAAACTGCACTTGCAGATTATGTTACTTTCCAAAATCGCAAAAGTACACTAAGGGCAAAAGAGCGTGAGGTAATCAACCTTGTAACCAGCCAGATTAATGGCTGTAGATATTGCCAGAGTGCACATACAGCAATAGGTAAAATGAGTGGCTTCACCGATGAGCAGGTACTTGAAATTAGGGGTGGTGCAGCATCATGGGATAGCAAGCTTGATGCACTTGCAAAATTCACCGCATCAGTAGTAGAAAATAAAGGCCGTGCAACTATTGATTCAAGAGAAGTCTTTTTTGCTGCCGGATATACCGAAGGTAATATGGTGGATGTAATAATAGTAGTAGGTGATAAAATAATCAGCAATTATATACATAACCTTACTGGCTTTGCTATTGATTTCCCATTAGCACCAGAGCTTGCCTAAGATTATGTAATTACATTAAATAAATTTAAAAAAGCCGCCATAATCTTATATGGGCGGCTTTTTTAAATTTATTCCAGGTGGTGAATTGACTTCCGATGTTGGAAAAATAATAGTTCTGGTCTAAGCATTACGCTTCGTCCTTTTACTTTGAAGCATCCCTCTTCAATCCGGAAGCAGTTCTTTGAATATAACAAGGCCAAACACCCAAAGCCTCCAAAAATTCCTGTCAGAAACGCTGAGATACACCACTCTCTCCTCTGAAGTGTATCGGGGTGAGGCCGCCGATAGGCTAGCTATTTCCCATTTTAATAGACAATCGTCAATGGCAAAACTCGTTACAGTGAATCATATCGGTATTTACTTTAACAAATCTCAATTAAATATTGCGCAACTTATTAATTTTATAGCAATTAAATGAAATCCTTTGTAAATTAAAAATATAAATTTTATCATTGCAGTTACTTCCACAACTATACTTTTTAAACTGTATGAAATATCTACTGCTAATTATAATCTCACTATTTGTAATGGGTGGGTTAAAAGCCCAAACCAAACCGCACCAAAGAGTTTTGGTAATTTCGGGAGGAGGAGCCAAAGGAGCCTGGGGTGTTGGTGTAGTTCAGAGTCTAAGCCATAATACACCGTATTATAACTTAATTACTGGCACAAGTACCGGCACCCTTATAGCACCACTTGCCTTATTAGGTAAGTTTGATGAACTAAAACAAGCATATACCCATATTAGTGGAAAAGATGTGCTAAGAGACCCAGAAAACCTACAAGCCTTGGCTGATGGAGTAATAAATCAAAATTTCAGTCTTCAAACAGTAAATGGTATTAGAAGAAATTTCTTTAAGGGTTATATTTCAAACTCTGATCCTTTGTTAGAACTACTTAATAAGTTCTTCAAAATTGAATATTATGATTCTATAAAATACAAATTAAGAACCAAAAACATGTATGTCTCCAGTCTTAACCTAAGGAATGGAAAGATATCGTACCATGATTTACAAAGTTCTAAATCAAAACAAGACTTCAACAATTGGATTTGGTCTTCATGTAATGAGCCCGTGTATATGTCTCCATACTTTGAAAAAGTTGAAGATACGATAAATCAATATGTAGATGGGGGGATAAGAGACAATGTACCATTAAATAAAATGCTTGAATGTCTTTTAGATACTTCAGGAGGAAATAGCAATGTAATACGGGATTCTATCGACATAGTTATTCACAATCCCAGTGATTTATATAATACCAACTGGCATATGGGTAATACTTTAAGTACTTTATTCAGAATGATAGACATTTTAAGGGCAGATGTAAGGGAAAATGATCTAAAAGTAGAGCTAGCAACAGTATTGAACAAAGAAAAAAACAAAAATTATCACTTAGATTCAAGTATTAAATTCATATACATAAGGAAGATCTTTATGCCCCGTGATTTAGTTAAAGTATTTGAATTTGAACTCAATTTTGACTCAACTGCTATGCTTGAAGCCTATAGAAGAGGCACAACCTGGGATCATGATTTCCGTGTAGAAATACAATACGATTCTATAGATGCCACGGTGATAAGAAATCAAAATAAAGGATTCAAAGAGAATCTAATAGCCTTTTCCAATTTAACCGATTCAGCCAATATCAACTTGGACACATTAATGAGGCATTTCGAGGAAGCTGATAAAAATTACTCAGGTATTTTTAAGGCTAAAGAAATATATAATTATTTAAATGAATTTTCGAACAAACATTTTAAAACAGAGCAAAATAATACTTCAAAAGGTACTAAAATAAATCAACAAAAAGGCGCGAAAGAAGTAGCACCCACAAAATCACCTCAAATTCTAGACCTACCAAGCAAAATACAAATAATACAAGAGATTTTGGACAAATATAGCGAAGGATTATCAACCGATGATATTAGCAAACTAAAAGACACATTGAATAAATATGAAAAATAAACTAACTACATTGTTAAGCATTTTTATTTCAATAAATGCTATAGCCCAGGTTCATCCTGATGACAGTAAGAATACCATATTTTATGAAATGTGGAATATATACTACTCTCATAAAGATTATACCTATTTCGCACCTACCCCATTGTCATTTGTTAATGATGGACCGGGTAAGGTTGCCAATTTATTTGAGGCACAACTGGCATTGCCTTTTCCATTATTTGTAGGCAGGGATCACCAACGAATTTCGACTAGAGGGTCAGGTCTATTTATAATACCCAAAAACATGTCGAGAATGTACTTAATAGACGATGAGGGTAAACCTGAAAGTTCATTTCCTGTCAGGCCGTTGAATTTTAATCCTATTTTAAGTTACGTACATTTTCTACAAAAAGCTAAAGATAGAAACAGATGCGATAAAGATTACATATACCATAGGGGAATTGATTTACATAATGTTAAATACAAGTACTATACTCTTGATTTAGCACATTTCTCAAATGGCCAAAGTGATTCGGCAATAAATAAAGAATCATTGGATAAGACTGATTTCACTGGTCATAATAACCATTATACAGGCAATTTCTCTACAAATTACCTTAAACTAAGTTTCTATACAGTTAACTACAACAAAAAAATGAAGTTTTGGGTAACAAAATCATTTTTCTATCAGTATGACATGAATCTGTTTGGTTTATTTGGTTTTGACGAAACCCAATTTAATAGGTATGGAAAACATAGAATTGGAGGAATGTTCCAATGGCAATCAGAAGCAATTCCAAAGAGATTTAAAACAATAACTATTCGAAGGTTGAAATGTAAATTAAATGGAGACTACGAAGATTTGAATAAAGAGGCGATGGATTCTAAATGGTATTACACAATGCAGTTCAGGCTTGAACCTACATATATAGTTGATGGACTTAATGAATACCTAAGGAGAGATAAAGACAAGTTATCAATAAAACTATCAGCCGCTTTATTCCCATTAAACTGGCGTAGCCTGGGTATACTTACACAATTTTATTATGGAAGAGATTACTATAATATACGCTATGACCAAAGGCTATTGCAGTTTAAAATTGGGTTTGTAATGGATCCAAATAAGTTTATCCCAAAAAACGTTGACTACTATCAAAAATACTAATATATATTTTAACATACACAAATATATAATAGCATAACATTGTAATTAGATTCCAATCGGTTAAACTGCGAAAAGTGGTGCTGACCGATTGGAATTCCATTTTATGTGCCGATATGCTAAAGAACGTGGATGGTGGTTCGGCTTCTGATCTTTGAATTCCTGTCATACACAAGCTGATTTGGGCAGACAAGAGCGATACTGCGGAACATGCGAGACAGATGAAAAAGTTAAAACAATTTTTGGGGTATTGTTTTGGAGGATGATTCTATAATAGCCATTGGTTTAGGGCTTAGGTGAAGTTCATCTGTCTTTTGAATGATGAATGCCTTCAAAGAAGGAGTTTTATTGGCAGTTCGTGATGTCCATATCAGAACATCACGGAACAACAATCCTAGCTTGCACAAAATTCATTTATCTCCCAGTTTTTAAACTTAACATTAATTAACTCATTTCTCCAAATACCTAAGCATTTTTCACGTTGGTTTATAGGAAAATAGCTTGCTACTTTCTACTTTTGGAACGTCTGGTGCAAACCGGATTTCAGGTTGACCACAAACACCTTTTTATGCAACTAGATTTCAAAAAACTCAGGATTGACATCATCGCCATTATTGGTTTCGCAATAGTATCGCTGATGTATTGCTACCCCCAGTTGAATGGCAAAAAGCTCAACTCCCATGATAATATTTCCTGGATGGGAATGGCTCATGAGGCTATGACTTATCACGAAAAAACAGGCAATGATGTACTGTGGTCTAACAGTATGTTTGGTGGTATGCCATCCTATACCACCTTTGTAGGCTGCACCAATACAAATTTCTTATTTTATGTGCAAACAGTTTTGCAAGCTATTGGCAAGCCAGCCTATTTCTTCTTCATTGCAATGCTCTGTTTTTACTTCCTCATGAGGGTAATGGGAGCCAATAAATGGGCCGGAATGATTGGTGCTATGGCATATGCTTTTTCCACTTACAATCCTATTATCATCCAGGTAGGGCACGATACTAAAATGCTTACTATGGCCTTCCTGCCTGCTGCCCTGGCCGGTCTCTACCTCATCTATAAGGAAAAATGGCTTTGGGGTGCTGCCATTACGGGTGTTTTCTTCTCTCTTATCTTCTCTAATAATCACTTCCAGGTAATTTTCTATGCATTTATTATCTTTTTCTTCTTTGGCATAGTTATGCTTATCATAGCTATACAGGAGAAAAAACTAAAACAGTTTTTTATATCCTCAGCTATAGCTGCAGCAAGTGTGGCCATAGGCATCGGCCCAAGTGCAACATCAATATTGATTACTAATGAATACTCTAAGGAAACCATGCGAGGTGGTGCCAGCGAATTAAGCGGTCATGACAAGAAAACTAATGGAGGCCTGGATAAGGAATATGCATTCAGATGGAGTAATGGCATTGGTGAAACATTTTGTATCATGATCCCTTACCTGTATGGTGGTGCATCGGGTGAGTCGGCTGATAAGGCACCAAAAACATCAGAAGCTATTGGTGGCCGTGCAGAAGAATTACCTCTTTATTGGGGTCCTCAGCCATTTTTGAGTGGCCCGGTTTACTTCGGTGCAGCTATTTGTTTCCTCTTTATATTGGGTACAATCATTGTGCGCTCTCCTCATAAATGGTGGATTATTGCAGCCTCATTAGCCGGTATTGTATTATCGTGGGGAAAGAATTTCGACGGGCTTAATTATTTCCTCTTCGATCATATCCCTTACCTCAATAAGTTCAGAACACCATCTATGGCATTAATAATACCTGAATTTTTATTCCCATTAATGGGTGTTTGGGCCATTCAGGAAGTACTGGATCGCAAAGATGATCCTAAGGTGATGAAAGGACTGATGATGGCAGCCGGTATTACTGCAGGATTATGCCTGCTCTTAGGCGTGGGTGGTAGTATGTTTTTCAACTTTACCGGGGCCGAAGACGACCAATTGCAACAGCAAATGGTGACTCTATTGAAGTCTGACAGGGCCTCACTGGCAGCGTCAAGCGGACTAAAAAGTGCCTTTTTCATTCTGGCTGCTGCTGCCCTTTTATGGGCATTTATCAAAAACATGATCAAATCTACCTTGCTTATAGGCGGTATTGGTTTAATCATTGCTATCGACCTTATACCCGTAGCCCAGGATTACCTGAGCGAAAAGAACTATGTAGAGGCTAGTGATTTTGATAAAAACTTTGAACCTCGTAAAGTTGATAGCCAGATATTGCAAGACCCTGACCCTTATTACAGGGTGCTTGACTTGTCTAAAAACACGTATAATGATGCTGTTCAGGCTTATTTCCATAAATGTATTGGTGGTTACCATCCTGCTAAAATGGAAATTTACCAGGACCTTATTGACCGCCAGATGAGCCGTGGCTATAACGGACAGGTGCTAAACATGCTGAATACCAAATACATAATAGTAGGTGGACAGAAAAGAGAACCTTATGTAATACCAAATAGGACTGCCTGCGGTAATGCATGGTTTGTAGACGAGGTGAAATGGGCCAATACTGCTGATGAAGAAATGGATGGCCTGAATGCCCCACAAATAGGTGATACAGTTGCACCTGGCCCCAATTCATTCAACCCAAGGAAAACAGCCATTATCCGTGCTACCTTTAAAACCGACATGGGTAGCTACACCTTTAGCAAAGACAGTGCTGCAAGTGTGAAACTGGATAAATACGGATTGGATGATATCTCATTCAAGTCAAACAATAGTAAAGACGGGTTGGCTGTATTTTCTGATATCTACTATGCCAAGGGCTGGAAGGCTTATGTGGATGGCAAAGAAACCCCTATTATGAAGGCTGACTATGTTTTGAGGTCGATAAAAGTACCTGCCGGTAATCACCTTATAGAATTCCATTTCAGGCCTGACAGCTTCTTTAAAGGTCAGAAAATAGGATTGGCTAGTAGCCTTATTTTAGTGGCTATTTGTATTATGGCTCTTCTGGCTTTATTTAAGAAGGAGAAGGTAGCAGCCTAATT
>CAIWHI010000577.1 GCA_903912435.1 uncultured Bacteroidota bacterium
ATATAATAGAAAGGCACTTCAAACAGGTGCAATTGTTTTTGCCACTGGTTGAGCCTGAATTCTTCAAACCCACTCCAATCGGTAATTCCCGTTGAGAATTCATTAAGGATTTCCTGCCACGCATTTTCACGCTCGGTTACACTATGGCCTGGGTGGGTATAGAGCCAATGCTGGTACTTGTCTATTATGGCTATCCAGGGCAATACGCCTATAGCCCTTTCCAGCTCCTCAAGCCTTGCCCTGCCCAATTCTTTATCATCTGAGAAAAATACTTCCCAATGCTCCATAGAGAATAGCTCCATACTCATACTCGCCAATTCGGCAATTTCCATGGGGTATTCCTTGAATGCTGAAAGCTTTAGGGGATGTGACAGGAAGGAATGTATGGCATGCCCGCCTTCGTGCATCATGGTGATTACATCGCCCATAGTACCGGCTGCATTCATAAAGATAAACGGTGCTCCGGTTTCGGCTAAGGGGCAGTTATAACCACCGGGGGCTTTGCCCTTGCGGCTTTCCAGGTCCATACGGTTCATATCCACCATAGTCTGTAAGCACCCACTGAAATAGGGATTAAGCCTGCTGAAAACCTCTATGGCTTTATCGCTTAGTTCTTTGCCACCTTTGAAGGGGTTCAATGGTTCCGTACCTACAGGTTCAGCGTCACCATCCCATGGGCGCATAACATCTAGCCCGAGGCGTTTCTGGCGGTGCTTCACCATCATGGCCTGCAATGGGAGTATGTGCTCCTTTACTGCCTGGTGGAAAGCAAAGCAATCTTCTACTGTATAATCAAAACGGCCTAACTCACGGAATTTGTAGTCACGGTAGTTTTCAAAACCTGCATTTACTGCCACTTGCTGGCGTAGGGCCAACAGTTTATCAAACAATTCGTTTAGCTTATCCTTATCGGTAAGTCGGCGGGTAGCGATCTTATTAAAAACAGTTTCACGCAGGCTCCTATCGGGGCTATGCAGGAACTTTGCAGCCTGCTGCAGGGTATATTCCTTACCATCCACCTCTACCGACATAGCTCCGGATATTACCCCAAACTGCTGTGCCAATAGGTTTAGATCGGCCTGAAGGGCTACATTTTCTTCCCTATAGAGTTTAGCAGAATTGTCAACACTACGCAGATAAGGGAAATAGATATTTTTATCAAGCTGCGATGTGAATTCGCAAGCAAGTAACTTTTTATTGAGTTCAAAACTATAGGGCTTTATTTTAGGCTCTATCTCCATACAGAAATAGGTAAAAGCCTCTTCAATCTCTTTGTTGGTAGTATCGCAGGTCATGTGTATTTGCCTCCAGCAGGCATCTTCGCTTATCACTGCTTCCAATTCGCTAATATCCTGGAGCCATTTTTCAAGGCTGGCAAGGCTATCTATTGATCTATTTTTCAACTCTTCATACCATGGCAGGAGGGCTTCCCAATCGGTAACTTTAAAATCTGCAGGCAGGTATTGTCTTTCTTTTATCACTAATGGAACAAATGCGCTCATATATGTGTGTTTCGGGGTGCAAATTAAGGCTAAGTGCGTAATTAAGAGGTGTAATTTTTTCCTAATTGTGATTGTGACCGGCAGGGATAATTAGATCCGGTAGCCTGTTTTTGATGCACTCACTATACAAAATTAAAATTTAATTCAAACACATTAGATTATTACAACTTCTCAAAATATTGTTTTTCAATTGATTACAGCCTAATAA
>CAIWHI010000578.1 GCA_903912435.1 uncultured Bacteroidota bacterium
AGTATTGATATGGCCCTGATGCCTGTGGCAGCAATGCCAGGTATATCTGGCGCAAGGATAGTGAGTGATTACGGAATAGCGGCTGAAGGTAATGTTGTTTCGGTGGCCATCTTTAGCCAGGTGCCTATAGGTCAGGTGAAGGCTGTGTACCTTGATTACCAAAGCCGCACCTCAGTGCAATTAGCCAGACTGATGCTAAAACATTACTGGAAGGTGGACGTGGAATTGAAGCCTGCAACTGAAAATTATATTGAGTATATTATTGGTGTAAATGCCGGTGTGATAATAGGTGACCGTGCATTAAAACAGTTAAGCAATTTTGAATACGTTTACGACCTTTCGGCTGCATGGAAGGCGCATACGGGTCTGGATTTTATTTTTGCTGCATGGATAGCTAATAAGGAACTTCCGGCAGATTTTCGTGAGCGGTTTAATGCGGCAAACAAGGTTGGCTTGAACCACCTGGAGGAAATTATTGATGCAAATCCATTCCCTTATTACAACCTGCATACCTATTATACCGATAATATTAAATTTCATCTGGATGAAAATAAGATGAAGGGGTTAGGGAGGTTTTTGGAGATGCTGGAGTAGGGGGAGTGTTGTGTTTATTTGATAGATTTTATATATTGGTATGCAATATTATTAATGTCTTGTTAGTTTAATGCCATAAGACCAGAATATTGCTACTTACGATCATGACTAATAAACTAATTTTATGCCCCCAAGAAGCCTTTTTGTATTACTGATTAAAATCATGGGCTTATTCCTGATTACCAATATTTTTGATGCTACAATTGGATTAGTATTGTCAGTTGTTTCACTTACCACAGTGATGAATTCATCAGGCCTGGAGTATATGTATACTTCATTATTTTCATTAATTATTTACGCGTTTTTGTTTTGTGTATTTGTGTTTAAGCCACAAGTAATTATTGATAGATTAAAACTTGACCACGGCTTTTATGAGGAACAATTCAGTATAAATATGGATAAGGGTATAGTGGTTAGGATAGCCATCATTTCAGTCGGGATATTTTTCTTTATAGAAAACATCCCTGGTTTGTGCAGGCAACTCACTATCGTTTACCAAAAATCAGCCTTACATTATTTTAGCAATAAGCCTGATGATACAACTATAAATATTGTCTTTTCTATTGCTAAGCTCCTGGTCGGCTATGTAATGCTAACCAACAGTAATTATTTGACGAAGATTATTACTAATGATGCCATTGATCAGGAGAAATGACGGTCTTATGAATAATTTATTTTTTTAGTAAAAGCAATTTCCTAAATTGCCAGTGTATTGATTTGCTTGTGATTATGAAGTTTCTAAAACCCTTTTTACTGATTTGTTTTATGCTTGCAGGCAGGGTATTGGTGGCCCAGGTTACCGATAGTTTGCCTCATTTTGCCACGCCCGATAGCCTGCCTACTTTGGTTTTAGACAGCCCCACGAAAAAAGTAGCCAGACCTGATACTATTCCTGCTAAAGTACCTGGAGTTAAAGCCCACAGCAACTATATAATAAACGGTAAGGTAGAGGATGCCGGAACAGGAGAAGGTATACCCTTTGCTACTATTTATTTCCCTCATACTCCTTCGGGTGTGGCTGCTGACCTGGATGGTAATTTTGTGATTGATGTGCCTAAATTGCCAAAGGATACATTGCATATTGAGGCACTAGGGTACAAGGGGGTGAATAAGATTTTGAAAAAAGAAAGGCACGACTACAATTTTATTATAGAATTGGAGCGCACAAATATGATAATGGATGAGGTGGTATTTCATGCAGGTGAGGACCCGGCCATTACCATAATGAAACAGGTTATAAAAAACAAACCCAATAATAACCCTGATAGGATTGATAACTATAGTTATGAAGCCTATAACCGAATGGAGGCCGACCTGCAAAGGATGACCAAGGAACAATTCTCAAAAATACCTATGCTGAAAAGCTATAGTTTCATTTTCGATAATCTGGATACAGTTTCTGATACCAAACCATTCCTGCCTCTCTATCTTACCGAAGCCCTTTCTGATTACTATTACCAATCTACACCCAAAAAGCAACGAGAGTTTATTAAGGCTACAATGGTGAAGGGAGTGAATAATGAAAATGTAGATAAGTACCTGGGGTCTATGTACCAGAATGTTAATATTTATACCAACTTCATCAATGTATTTGATAAGAAATTTGTAAGCCCAATAAGTAATGAAGGCTTATTCTATTACAAGTATAAGATTGTAGACACCCATAAGGCATATGGACATAGGCTAATAAGGATGTCTTACAGGCCTAAGCGATCGGGTGAGAATTGTTTTACAGGTGATTTTTGGGTGGTCGATACCTCATATGCCATACAGAGAATGAGTATGGACGTGCCTAAGGCAGCAAACCTGAACTGGGTAGATAAGGTGAGCCTTTACCAGGAATTTGCGCCGGTAGATACTATGTGGTTTTGTATAAAGGATAAATTTGTGGCCAATTTTACAGCTTATAATTCTAAAAAGATACCGGGCATGATAGGGCGAAAGACAACTACCTATCATAATATTAAGATCAACGATACATCTGTGACCAGGGTTTTGGAAGACCCGCAATACAAGACTGAGGTAGTGAAATCAGATTCATCGAGGAGGAAGTCGGATGAGTGGTGGTTGACAAATAGGCCCGATAGCTTGTCGAAAAATGAATTGTCCATACATAAAATGGTAGATACCATTAATGCAATGCCCATAACAAGGATATATAAAAATACAATTACCTTTCTTGCTACCGGGGTTAAAGACTTTGGACCAATAGAGCTGGGGCCGTATTTTTATATTTACAGTATGAACCCTATAGAGGGAAACAGATTTAGGTTTTCAGCAGGAACACCAAGGACACTAAATAATATGCATTTTACAGGCTATGTGGCTTATGGCACCAAAGATGAGCGGTGGAAGTATGGTTTCACCGGCTTGTGGATATTGAAAAGGGAACCACGCATACATATATTTGGGTCTTATGTACATGACCTTAGTTCTTCAATTAATCATCCCGACTATCTGTCAAATGATAATATCTTCAGTAATTTATTCCGTAAGCCAGGAATACCATGGAAATTGGCTTTCTCAAATGATGAGAAGCTAGAAATAAATAAGGAGTACCATAGTGGCTTTAGTCATAAACTCATTTTGCAACATAGCTTTTATAAGCCGGACGCCCCATTGCCCTACAAGGATATATTCTTTGATAGATTTGACAGGCAGAGTAACCATGTAGTAAATAGTGAAGTGGGTGTGCTACTACGCTATGCATATAAGGAGAAATTTATAGAAGGGAAGTATAAGCGGTTGAGGTTGGGCAGTAAATATCCTGTATTTAATCTGGAGCTATCAAAAGGTCTAAAGAATGTATTGAATAGCGGCTATGATTATCAAAAAGCGAGATTAGGCATCAATGAGAGTATTAATGTGCCGCCATTTGGTCATATATCCTATAATGTATTTGTAGGTAAATATTTCGGAACCTTGCCTTATCCTTTGTTGGAGATACATAGAGGAAATGAGTATTACTATTACAATAAGTATGCTTTTCAGATGATGAATAGCTATGAATTTATAAGTGACCAATATGCAGGGTTTAATTTTGAGCATGATATGGGTGGAGGGATATTTAACAGAATACCTGCTTTGAAGAAATTGAAATTCCGTCAATTCTGGACCGCGAAAGGTGTGATTGGTTCATTAACACCTGAAAACCAAAGACTTAACTTGAATAAAGGATTTCCTTTCCGTACATTAGCGGGCGATCCCTACCTAGAGCTAGGCACAGGGGTATCCAATATACTTGAATTATTCAGGGTTGATTTTGATTGGAGGGTAACGCCTAAGCCAATTGCCAGCGAGGCTAAGTCGAGGTATTTTGGGATTTTTGTGAGTGTTAATTTTGAATTTTAATTTTGTTATTTTGTGTGGTAATTGAAAAATCAGTGATTTTATACTTGTCAATTATGTATATCAGGATTTAGTATTTTTGTAAAATTTATTTAAGTAATTATGGTGTCATTTATGAAATGGAATGTAAATAGATTGCCAGTATCAATATTGGTGATTTTGATTTTTACAGGTAGTTTATCAGCAATGTCTTCTCCTTTTCCTGATTCTAAAAAAGGAGTATATGATAGTTCTGCTAATTTTCTCGCAGGAGATGTACTTAAATATGTGGGGCAAGAGATTTATTTAATTGAAAAGCCTGAAACTGAGCGGGATTTTGGTTATTCAGGTTTTTACAATACAGCCGATTCAAAGGAGGATAATGTTTACCATCCCAATACCCAATATTATACCTTTTATCATGAAGTAGCGGGTAAATATTTTCAGGTATTAGAAGTAGTAAAACATCCTGAAGCTCCTAAAAACGAATTGTTTGATAA
>CAIWHI010000579.1 GCA_903912435.1 uncultured Bacteroidota bacterium
GCTCGGCATCACTATTTTTACTTTATATCCTCTTTCTGCGCCTAGAAATGCAAATGAAATACCCGAATTGCCCGATGTTGCTTCAATAATAGTATCGCCATGATGTAGCAAACCCTTTTTTTCTGCGTCATTGATAATGGTGGTGGCCATCCTGTCTTTAATTGACCCGCTGGGGTTCTGTCCTTCGTGCTTAGCCCATATTCTTTCTGATATCTGCACCATTGGGGTCTTACCCACCATCACTGACAATTCATTCATATTGCTCTTGTTTTATTTGTGATTCAGTCTTTTGGATATTTTAGTATTAAAATCTACATTTAAAATTAAAGTTCATTTGAATGTGAGGTTATGATGGGCATCAATGCAGATTATGACCTTGGTCAGAGGGTGGTAGCAGGTAATTTTCATGTAATTATTTAATTTTGTTGTCCAAATAGAACTTACCATGAAAACCACTCCCAAAAAGAAGATGCAGAATGTTTCCTTTTCGAGTATAGATGAGTTTTTTGAGTTTTTGCCGGATGATGAACTCAAAATAGTGAACTACCTGCGCAGGCTGATTAGGAACGCAATACCCGATATTACCGAGAAACTATCCTTCAATGTGCCTTTTTATAAATACCATACCAATATTTGCTTTATATGGCCGGGTTCGGTTTCGTGGGGAAATGTAACCCAAAAGGGAGTGAGGCTGGGATTTACAACAGGTTACCTGCTTACCGATGAGAACAATTATCTGGAAAAAGGCGACCGCAAGCAGGTGTATTGGAAAGCTATTTATGATATAAAGGAGATTGATCCCGACCTTATACTGTCATTCTTGTTTGAGGCATTGTTTATAGACCAACGGATGGCGTCGGAGAAGGGTAGGAAGGTGGGGAAGGGGATTGCACAATGACCATTTCAATTGCTTTATATTTTTTAGGTTGTTTTATTCAAACTATTCATTTCAGTTTCCCAGTTTTTTTAAGGTTACTGATAACTTCTTTCAACGGCACCTTTTCATCATTTTTTCTTGTTTCAGCAATTAAGCCATCCAATAGGTCTTCAAGGTCATTTGAGTGACGTTTTAAAGTGGAGATTTCGATAACAACAGCCTTTTTTTGATTTTGTTCATCGGTTATATAACTCACTCCTTTCATAAAACAAAATTTATACAAATTTTTAGTAAAAGGAGCAATCTTGGTTTTTTCTAAAGACTTATGTCTGTCCAAAACAACCCCCCAAAACATCATACTCACACTCCCTTACTTTCCCTTAGTTTTGCACCTCAAACAATGCAAAGTTACTTGGGTAAGAATGATCAAAATAGGATGACATATTTTAGCGTTGAGGTAGTAAATAAGATAGCCCCACCAGAGCGGTTTACCTTTCCTTTTTATTATGAACCGCATCCTCTAACCAAAATTGCGGCTGCTGAATTGCAGCAATATTTGGAAACACAATCAGACCTTGACCATAATTTCGGACTAAGCAAGGATGGGGAGGGTATGGTAATTGGTAAGATGTTTGGGGTATTGGTGGTTGAAGATAAGGCAGGAAAAATAGGCTACTTACAGGGATTTTCAGGCAAGCTTGCCGATTCGAATGACCACACTGAATTTGTGCCACCGGTATTTGACATGCTTACAGAAAATAGTTTTTTTCTGCAAGAGCAAGAGGTCATTAGTAATATCTACAATCAGATAGAGGAAATACTCGCCGACGATAATTACCATAGTCTAAAACAAGAACTTGCACGACTTATAGAGCAATCGGAAACTGAAATTACAGCTTTCAAGCAGCAGTTGAAAGTTAATAAAGAGGAAAGAAGGCTGAGTCGTGAGGCAAAAAAGGTGGACCCTGACCAGAGTGATGCAGAACAACATGAAGCAGCCCTTGCCAAAGAGAGCCACTATGA
>CAIWHI010000580.1 GCA_903912435.1 uncultured Bacteroidota bacterium
CCTTGATACTTCTAAAACACTATTAGCCCATGCCACCGATTCCATCAACCTCAACGACAGTATGAAAAAAGATGCTGCCGGAAGAAAAGCCGATACATCTAAACGCAGCCGACTGGAAGGTGAACTGGGAATTAAAATCTCCAAAGATGCTATGAATGCTATAATCACTGCTGATGCCACTGACTCGGCGGTGATGGATATGCAGAATTACCAGTTCTACCTGTATAGAAAGGCAAAGGTAAATTATGAAGATAAAGAGGTAGTGGCAGGCCAGGTAAGTTTCAATCAAGGTAATAATACGATTGCTGCTGCACCCTATATCTACGAAAAAGACACAGCAGCCCAAAAACAGTCCTTCACCCAGGGCAAAGAGAAATTTACCTACGACTCTATGCTCTATAACATTAAAACACAAAGAGCCATCGTGCGCAATGTGCACTCACAATACGGTGATGGCTATGTGCATAGTGAACAAATAAAACGAAACCCCGATCAGACAATTTATGGGTACCATAGTATCTATACTACCTGTGCGCTTGACACACCACACTTTGGCATTTTTGCTACCAGAATAAAAGTAATACCAGGCAAACTTATTGTTTCAGGCCCTGCCAATCTGCAAATTGAAGGCATCCCTACCCCATTCTGGCTACCTTTTGGGATATTCCCAACTACCGAAAAACAAAAATCAGGCTTTATCCTGCCTACCTATTCTATTGAGGCTGCACGTGGTCTTGGCCTATTAAATGGAGGTTACTACTTCTACCTTAATGACCATGCCGACCTGCTTGCCCAGGCTAATATATATACCAAGGGTAGCTATTCACTTAACACCCAGGCCGACTACCGCTCTATGTACCATTATAGTGGGCAGTTCCAACTAGCCTATGCCTATAATAAGACCGGGGAAGACTTTGAACCAAATGCCTCTATTACCAAAGATTACCGCATTAACTGGAGCCATACCAGCGATGCCAAGGCTGTGCCTGGACAAAGCTTTAGTGCACATGTGGATGCCGGTACTTCAACCTATTATTCGGTGAATAGTCTGGACATAAATAAGCAACTGCAAAACCAATACCAGTCGAACATCACCTATGCTAAAAACTGGCAGGGCAAACCATATAGCCTTACCATAAGTGCCCTCTATAATCAGAATGTCCTGCTCAAACAAACCAATGTAACCCTGCCTGATGTGAATTTCCATGTAGCCCAAATCAACCCTTTCCAAAACAAATCGAGGGTGGGCAGCAAATGGTACGATAAAATCACTGCGAGCTATTCTACCGAAATGCTGAATAGAACCACTTTTTATGACAGCACTTTTAGCTTTGCTAATCAATCATTAAGCAAATTTCAATCAGGGATGCACCATTCTATACCAGTTAGTGCATCATATACAGTAATGAGATATATCAATATGTCGTTCAGTGTGAATTACAATGAATACTGGCTCACAGATAGGATTTACCAGCATTATAACGATGCCGATAAAAAACTGGACTCAAATGAGACCCACGGATTCTACACTGCACGTGATTTCAATGCCGGGGTTAGTTTCTCCACCCGTATCTATGGTATGAAACTCTTTAAGCATAGTGCCCTGCGCGGTATCAGGCATGTGCTTACGCCATCAGTCGGCCTAAGTTACCATCCTGATTTTGGGGCATCACCATTCAATTACTATTATCAGGCCAGGCTGGATAGTTCACAGAGGCTTACTTATCTCTCACCCTACACAACCTCCATAGTGGGCATACCACCATTAGGTAAATCTGGTGCTGTGAATTTCGGGTTGAATAATAACCTACAGATTAAGGTAAGGTCGGCTAAAGATACAGTATCTGGATATAAAAATATTACACTTATTGATGCCCTCGGGGTAAATGCATCCTATAATCCGGCGGTAGATTCATTCAGGTGGAGTACGGTAGGTGTCAATTTCAGAACCAACATTCTCGACAAAATCAATGTTAGTTCCAATGCTACCTTCGACCCATATGCCAGGGACTACAATTATGGCCGCCGCACTTCTGAACTGATGTTGGATAAGGGATATGGATTAGCAAGATTCACAGGGGCATCAATGGCACTGGGAACTAATTTCCATTCCAAACCAGCCAGTGGCGACAAGGATAGAACCAATAGTGAAGAGTATGCCCGCATAGTGCGCAGTGCCGGCTATAATGACTATGTAGACTTCAATGTACCATGGAGTTTCAATGTTAGCTATTCGCTCAATGCCGCAAACAATTTCTCTACTTTTTCGCATAACGACACCATAATTATCAACCATACCTTAACCATGCAAGGCGAGGTGCAACTTACAAAACGTTGGAAAGTGACTCTAAGCAGTGGATACAACTTCAACTCAAAAGAATTAAGCTCCACCTCTATTGATATTTACCGCGACCTGCATTGCTGGGCTATGCATATGCAAACCATCCCCTTCGGCCCAAGGAAGAGCTTCAATTTTACCCTTAATGTAAAATCTGCTGTGCTCCAAGACCTCAAATTGCAGCGGAGAAGGGATTATAGGGATTCGCCGTATTAGGGGGGAGACGAGGACAGATTTCGAACTTTTTGTGGTGGATATGAGGGTTATACTTAATTTCAAACTGTCCTTGTTTCTATTACCAAATTAACATCCTCTTTGATTTTCACTTATTTCCGAAACACCAGAACATGGATGCCAAGGATTTAAAAAAGTTGCATAACAAGGTAATTACTCGCATAGCTATTGGTTTGGGAATAGAACAGAAGGATGATTATTTATGTTATTGTTCAGGAATTAACTAGATCCGGCCTGGATTACAATATTCTATATACAAGAGCAATCAAGGTACATTAACTTGGGGTTTGTGTCTAAATTATGTTGCATTAATCTCTGGGAATACCTTGAAATTTTGCAGAACAGAAAAGAGTTTTAAATTTCATTCATTCGAGTAGGCAAAAGAATTCTTTTACTCATATTCTGGCAGCAAAATGACAATGGTGTCGTGGAGCATTCAGACATAAAAAGATCAATGAAAGCGTTACAAAACTTAGTTAAGCATTATGTCCCAAAAATTCGGCATTGGCTTGAAACCGTAAAAAGTACTGACCAGATAATTAAATGCGTAGAATTGCAAATAAACCAAGCCAAACAGTACAAACTTCATTATAAATATGCTAAATACATATTTCCATTCCTATATGCTAAACAGCATATAGGTTATAAGGCGGTAGAACCATTTGAGGCGTTAAATTAAGCTATTTAATAATAGAGAGTTAGTGCAATTATTATTATATTTTTGGTTAATGAAGAACTCATTTTGAAAATTCTTTCCATAAATTTTTTTTTAACTATTTACGAATTATTAGTTTATATGCATTATTTTCACTACTATTTTGGGTATTGCTATAAGCAATACTGAAAAGGTATCGGTGCGAACAAATAGTTATACCCTCAGGGGTCAAATATTGTAACAATTACTTACTTTTATATTGATGTATCCCAATTTTAGATCAACAATTGCTCTCCAGGTTTTTTCAGGTCTTCTACTTATTGCCATAGGCTGCGGAAAATATAGCCAGTATACTGCAAAAATAGTTGGGGCAAGGTTGGCTAATGCCAATAATAGTGGTAAGGTGCCTTATGCTATGGGTAATGGAGCTACTATAAAAGCAAATACATATGCAATAGCACTTTACCTGCAGTCGGTTATTTACAAAAAAGACGGCAATAAAGATGTACAAGGCGAAACCACCTTTGGCTTATCTAATAACGCAACAGGGGTCATTATCGTAACCCTTACAGATTTTAATGCACGCCATAGCACAGGGGCAGATATGGCAGATTGCTTTGCTTTTGTAAATGACACCCTGGCCTATCAGTTGCACCCCATGGATTCGTCTGTTTTTTCTGCAAAATGGACCTTTCATAATAGTCCCTCGCCCACTGATACTTTCTATTCCAATAACTACTTTATATTGATGCAACCACCAGACGCACCAGGAAATTACCGTTTCGCTGTTAACGTAAATTTTGCTGATTCCACTCAATTTAATGACACCCTGAATGTTTATCTGAAATGAAAAAGTTGGCTATACTTTTTTTCCTAATTTACCCGCTTCTTGCTTTTAGCCAGGAAAAAAAGCCTGTTGTCAAAGATATTTGGAAAAAAAGATGGTTCAATCAAAATTTTACCGTTGAATTACCTGTTTTCCTGGGTTTTGAGCTGCACCGTAACATAGGGAATACTGTAACAGGCAATATTGCTTCCGGTATTTTAAACCAGGGATACTGGGATTGGGGGTTTGCTGGTTTTGGACTGGGTGTGCAGTCGCAGGGCAGGATGCTGGGAATAGCATGGCAGGATAGGGCCGGGGTAGAAGTTGGTATATCTTTTTATCGGAAGCAAATTGATTTTGAGCCTTATTATCAGCAGTTTGCTGTGGCAAATCCGGGTTATTATGTTAGCGGAATCCAACCCTGGGATAAATCTTATGGCATCCATGACAACAAAATGGATATGCAGTTTTTCTCAGGTTTTAATTGGGGCGTGTATTATAATTTCCCGATAGGCAGGTTTTATCTTCAGCCACATATTAATGCAAGCTTTAAGAATTGGTATTTATCTGATGCAACCGCATATACCACATCTACCTACAAACAACAAGGCAGTAACAATACCCTGGATTCACATATATCTACTACATTATTGCCCAACAAAGGGGCATGGTTCGTACAGCTTTGGTTAATTAGCCGGCCAAAGCAAGGGGAAGATTTCTTTATTAAGCATGTCAATTTCGAATACGCATTCAGGGTGCTAGCCGGAGTTATACCTTATAATTATGTAGATACCATTACTACAAAACCCTATAATCAACCCATGACGCAGCAGATCATACCCGGCATAGGAAGTCAGTTCTATTTTAACGTCGGTTTTTTGCTTACCGGTGTCCGTTTACTAAATAAATAAGTTGGGAGCTATAATTGAAAAAGACACCCCCAACTATTCATTGAAAGGATAAGCGACATTTCACTTACATAATTTTACCTATAGATTATTTATCTGCTCTAAAATCAAAAAAACCGCTTTTTAATCGTTTTTTTGGGAGTAAGATTTACTCCAACTAATTTTGGAAGTACTATTTTCTACTCTTATATTATTGTTACATCAAAGATAAGCGCTGCTCCCAGGGAGCAGTTTCCCTTTTATTAATACATTTCTACAAAGTGAGTTTGCCCCGCTGGGGCAAACTCACTTTGTAAAGTTTTGCCGTCTCAATTTACCATAAAAATGGACTAAAATTTCATCCAATTAAATCCACCCTCTACTTCCCAAATTCTATAATTGCCTTATAAATCTCTTTCACATTATTTTCCCAGGTATGGGATGAAGCAAATGCTACTCGGGCTTGATGCAATTGTGGGCTATCTTCTTTTAGGGCTTTGGTGATTAAGCTAATATAATCCTCTTTAGTTGTGGCAAGGCCGGTATGGTCTGCAAAAATACTCATGGCCGCGGTGGCAGTTGCAACTACTGGTTTTCCCATCGCCAGGTACTCATCTATTTTGCGGGGGTAATTACCTATTGTCACCTGGTTCACTATTTGTGGATTAATACATAACGTAAAGGCATTGATATACTGGGGCAAGTCGGAAGGTGGTTTTGGACCTAGAAAGTACACATTCTTTAGGGTGTGGAGGCGGCTTTTCACAAATTCATCATCCTCAGGTCCTACTAATACTAGGCTCCAATCAATCTTTTGCTCTGCTAGATATTCCAGCAGGCCTATATCCAGCCGAATACTTTGTAAGGCACCTACATAGCCAATTATTGGCTGGGCTATGCCCTTCATATCATCGGGTATGCTGGTATTCTTTGGGTGGGTAAATATCTCCAGTTCGCAACCCTGCCCTACATAGTAAGACTTAGGATTGTACTTGCGGCAATAATTGGCCAGGTAGGTTGAATTAGCCATACAGATATCACTCTTGGCAATCAGCTTTGGCTCCAACTCCTCCCCATGAAACTTCCAGTAATCTACGGCAAGCATATAATCGCGGGAGTAATAAATACTTACAGCCGGCTTCAGTAGCTCCTTCAGGTAAAATGACCTGAACATGTCATTATCATTGAACAAGATAATGTCCCTAAATCCCAGGTCTTTTATGGCCTTAAGGATAGAATTGGCAAAACGCTTATTATTTACCTTATTTAGCAGGTTGAAGATGGTATGGTTTTTCAACCAGTTAATAGACTCAA
>CAIWHI010000581.1 GCA_903912435.1 uncultured Bacteroidota bacterium
GCACATGTATCACTGGCGGAACTACCGCTACTGGAGGAGGCACAGGAATTGATGCAGCAGGTGCTTCCTCTACCCTAGGAGGAAGAGTTAGATAACTAAATGCCTCATTCACTGTTTTCACAGGTTGGCTGGTATGGTTTACCACCTGAGCTGCCTTTTCTTCTACTATATGCCTATAATCTATATTATTAGCCTTGATTGCTTCGGCTTTGATATTGTCGATATTAGCCTGAACAGGTTCGAAATTCATTACAGAGCTTACTACCTGGGCAACAGGCTCTGGGATCTTAACCTGTGGTGCTGCTACAACTGGTTCAGCAACCTTAACCTGTGGTGTTGGCTGTGCTGCTATAACTGGTTCTGCAACCTTTACTTGTGGTGCTGGCTGCTGGGCTACTACCGGTGCCGCAACAATAGGTTGAGGTGCTGGTTGTGGTGCCTTAACCTGTGGAGCTTGGGCCGGAGCCGATACTACAGCTGGAGCCGGAGTTGGAGCTTTTACTTGTGGCGCAATTTCCACTTCTGGTGCCTTAACCCTAGAAATTTGAATTAATGAAGGAGCTTGCTCCTCTGGCATCTTGAACCTCTTTGGTACAAGACTGAATGGAGATGGCGGTATTGCAGGTTTTGGTACTATTGTTTGCACATAATGAGCCGCATAAAGCACCTCAGGAACAGCCTCAATTACAGGCTCTTCAACATGGACTACTACTTCTTCTATTACCTCTGCCTGTGCTTCAATTTGTTCAGTTTCCTGAGCAGTAATTATATTTTCTGGTGCTACATTATTGGCTTCAAATTCCTTATTCTGAGCCTCAATGATTTCACCAGCATGAGCAAACTTATTAAATGAACTTTTACCTAACTGACTCCTGATTTTGCAAAATTCAATATCGGCCATCTCCAAAAGTGCACCAACCCTATAAAAATCCCTCTTGGCACCCTCTGGGAAATTATCGGCATCATAGCCTAATTCCTTTTCAATACCCGACCAGGCATCCTGCAACATAGAGCAAACCTGGATTTCAAATTTCTTGCTACCAGACCTTTTGTATTCAGTAAGTTCCTTTCTATTGTCCTTTAGGCTGGCAAGGTATTGTACGTGCTTGTAAGAGAAGGTCTCAAGGCCTGCTTTTCTTTTGTCAATAGATTTTTCGAGTGTAATGTTGAATTCGTCGCGAACGAGACTAGAGATTTGGTTAACAGTATCTTCGAAGTAGGTGATGATCCTTATTACAGGAAGGTAAATATCTTCACCCTCTGTTTGAGGGTGGATTTCCATGCACGATTCGATCCTGTAATACGGAATGCTGTTTTGAATAACAACCTCCCGAACCAGATCTTCAATTTTCACCATGAACGCATTATTGCTTTCGATGGCCGATTGATGTTTTATTGATGGCATAGTTATGAAATTAATATGCAAGTATACGCACTATTCTTAGTAATCCACATTTTAGCAGGTTCATTTAACGACCGCTTAGCATTGTAAGCATAGTAAAAAACAAAAACAGAGCCTCATTTGCCTATACTAAATTACTAAATTAATACTAAATAGCCAAGAAAATTATTTTGGGCAAAAGCATTTAGATTGAAAATCAATGTGTTATGGATTTTTGGTAAAAATTGAGCATTGAAAATGCAGTTGATTTCCTACTAATATAATCGGCCATATGGAAGTGCAACCCAATTAACAAAACAAGGCCAATTGCTATTTACCCTATTTATTTATTAACACATGTGGATTACCTTGTAAAATATTGATTGGTAATGAACTTACTCATTTAATAAAAATGCAAAATAAGGACCATAAAAGCTTTCTGATTTTGTTAAACCTAAATGAACAAAATTTAGGTAGATTGATGTGAATTTAAAGTTCATAATAGCTTGTAATTACTAAAAGCAAGCTATTGTCATAGACCTTTTTAATTTTTGTTATACACAATTAACAAACGGCTCCTGGCATTGATCGTTTCTTGATTCAATAATATCCACTTCTGTAACTTATTTATGCCCATATTATATTTCTGTTAACGCAGGATATGCCAACTCTGGTTACCTTTGCACTATGTTATTCAGAATCATTACCTGGATGTTTGTTATTGGTATTATCTACCGCATTCTCAACCGGTTTATACTGCCCGCTTTTCGCGTTAGCAGCAATGTAAACGACAGGTTGCGCCAAATGCAGGACCAGATGAGAGAAATGGAACAAAAAGCCAATCAGGCCAACAACCAGCAAAAGAAAAAAGTAAACAGGGATAGTGATTATATTGATTACGAAGAAATAAAATAATACCGCTTCCTACATCAAAATCTACCTACTCTTTGTAATTACCAACCTCCAACTATTATTTGGGTTGAAATACATTATCTTCTATTGTCATGCCCTTTTCAAGATAGATAGTTTGTATACCTACTTTTTTTGCACCCTCAATATGCTGGGGACTATCATCAATAAATA
>CAIWHI010000582.1 GCA_903912435.1 uncultured Bacteroidota bacterium
CTATTAGGAAGGAATTGTATTGTGTCGGAGTAGGTTTTCAGGAAATTTCTGAAATCAATTTTGGCAGTCTCTACTTTTTTCTCGTGCTCTGCAGCTAATACCTGATTGCCAGTGTTTTTGATCGAATCGGTTTGGGCCATCATTTTACTAACACCTTGTATCCTGCCTCTAATGTAGTCTATATATCTGTGCAACTCTACCGATGGGGCTGCCCCGGTAATATTATAGCCATCCTCCATAGGCCAGGCAGCAGTAACATAATTCTTACCCTCATCTAATGAAAGCAGCACGTTTCTTTCCAATTTGAAGTGGATGCGGTAAATACCAGGTTCAGGAGTAGTGCCTTTGAATTCAAAGTGACCGCCGATGACCATTTGAGAATCTATAAAGGTTACAGAATCATTAGGCCATAATAGCTCCAGGCTGGCAGTATTGTTGGGCATATTGGCAATATCGCCGCTTACCACAAACTCGTGCTTTTCTCCTTTTTTCTTTTTACCACCATCGGCATAAGATGTTGTTGATGATAGAAGGCAGGCAAATCCTATTATTGCCAGGGCTGAAATTGGTTTAATATATTTCATATGCTAATGCTCGTTTTGGGTTGCAATTGTTTTCTTTAAAAATATTCCTTAGCAAGTGCAATATAAAAGAAAATTTCCCAAGGAATTCATAAACAGTCAATCCGGACAGCTACATTATTGTGGTTTATTACTTTTATGTAGTAATTTTAATTTTATTTAACAATTCCGGATTTACTCCAAATATGGAATTTACCCGGATTGCCGTTTCAGTATAATATTCTGTTTGGCCTATGAAAAAGCTATTGTTTTTAATCTTGTTTATTGGTTTTGTGATGGCCGGTTTAGCTATAATAGGTAGTAAGGGAGGGAGGCATGATAATAAAAAGAAGTATGCCAGCAGGCACAAAAATGGGCACGATATTGATTCCTCTGATATTTACTTTAGGCAATGGAACCGGATTCTTGGTTTGATAGAACAGCAAAAACCGAAGTCGGCAGCAGAATTAATAGATAGTGTTTATGAGGTGGCAAAAATGAAGGACGATAAAATAATCCAATTGAAGGCGGAATTGTATTATTTATTGGTAGTAAAAGATACGTCAGAAAGTGCCGACAGGGATTTAATAGCTTTAGCCGAAAAGCACATACAATCATCTACCTTTCCTTATCAAGCAGTATGGCAAAGTGTGACAGCTGAGCTTTATTGGAATTACTATAATAATAACCGTTATCGGTTTTTGGAGCGATCCCATCTTGCTTGCAGAAGATACCACCGCCGATGTAGACCAATGGGATGTAACACGGATAAATAATAAGATAGCCAGCCTTTACCAATCATCTATTTCCAGATTGAATGAATTAAAGGATATTGATATACAGGCCTTTGGACCAATACTTACCGAGGCCGATGGCCGGGAATACCTACGGCCTACCTTGCTAGACTTATTGGCACATAGGGCAATTGGATATTTTGAAGATGAAG
>CAIWHI010000583.1 GCA_903912435.1 uncultured Bacteroidota bacterium
GCACAGAACACACCTTTATTGTTCAGCACTTCGGCAGGAATAATCGGGAACCGGCAATACATGTTGGTTGGCGAAATAAATTGGCGAAGATTTGGGAAATAAATCATGTAATATTCCAAATGGCTCCAGTTCTCAAACTTTGAGTCGAAACGGTAATCATGTCTGCTGCCTGCCATACCTACCTGATATTTAACACCTGCCTGGGCCAAACAAGCTGCAAATAATCTCAGGTAACCTTCGTGTGTAGCAGCCCTTCTTGAGATAATGCTATCAAGCGGGCTTTTTGTATCATCATACTCCGCTGCATTTTTTGATACCGAACGAATCTGATTGTAGGCATATACCTCATATTGGTCGTCAAAATCTACATTGCGGTATAGAACAATATTGTTCTTGATACCATTTTCAATCTTCCTGATGTTTTCAGCCTCATTACCATGGCCTGGCACACCCAATTCGCTGAGGAATTTATTAACTGCACCTTTTTCTTTATCAGTAAATTTGCAATCATCATTAAATACCACACGCCCAAAATCGTCCCATGAATTCAACCTCCTGTTATCGTTAAGGTTACCATCAATAAAGCTAACCAGCTTGTATTCAACCCTCATCCTGTTTTGGTTATAAAAACTATGTGGTTCAGGCCTAAGGGCTGGGATATTGTTTTCAGTAATTAAGATATGCCTCCTGTTGTGCTGCAAGGTGTCTTTACCAGTTGGGAAACCATTGTAACCCTTAGTTTCAAATACCAAATCTTTAGGGTAAGACATTTCGAAACGGCTATGTACAGTAGGAATATTATACTGGAAATCGTATTCACCAAAGGCAGAAAATGGCTTAATCATCCTGATTAAAAATTCAATTTCTGAATTCTTTTCTACACCTTCCATTGCAAAAACTATTTTGTTCCTGCCATATTCATCCTTAGTCACCTTAATCATATCCTTGGCTATGTCCCTTACCTTACCATCGGTAGTAATGGTACGTGCCTTTATTTCGGGCACTCTGGTACGGCTATTTACAGGAAAAGAAATCTGGTTAAAAGCTTGTATACCTTTATCATTCAGCACTTTTACAATCCAGTGAATTGTTACATAATCACTGGTATGCCTACCCTCAAAACGGTAGTCCATACTTACATCATTCAATATAAAATAGGCTGCTTCATTCTTGTATTCTGGTGCCAATGGGTGAACCGTAGGATTCTCTGCCCACTCTACAAATTTGGGCACCTGGTTCAATTTCTTTTGAGCCGATACCGCAAACACTGATATTGTTAATAAGAAAATAAATACTGAAAGCTTTTTCATTGTTGTCTATTTATACAATTATTTATCACTAAGTTGATACTCCTGCCCGATTTACCATTAAAAATCCTGGCCTTAATTCACTTATCAACCAATTATTTCTTTTTGCTCATTACTACCGACTCCTTATAATATTTCTTCAGGTCGTCTATCATTTTGTTGTTTTCAGCAAACTGCCTTTGGCCTATCCTCAGGGTATCTAATTCATACTCCTTGTTAAGGGTAATCCTCTTCACGTATTTTAGGTTTGAAGTATCGGTAGTATAGGTGATGCTGTATTTCCATAGGCCATCTTTACCACCCTGTACATTCTTGGGTATATAAGTAACATGGTATCCTTCGGGAACATCCATTACCACTACCTCTTTGGTTTTCTGCTTATAGTCGAGATAGCAGGCTACTTTTCTGTCTGGCTCAGTAATCAGGTTATTTTCAAAATGGCGGTTCAGGTTCATATTTACGTAATAGTCTTTACCCACCTGCATACCATAATTCATTAAGGTAAACTTGGTATTGATGCTCAATTCAGTTGGCATACCTTCCACTGTCATCAGGCTATAATTATCCATACTGTACTTGTTACTACCACGCTTAGTGAGTTTCCTTACCATTTTATCCTTATCTTCCTTCACCTTATTGTTCATAAACCAACGGTTTAGGTCGCCTGCCTCATGGCCTTTGTAATGGGTGGTAGATGAACCAACTACTTTATAACCCATCAGGTTAATGACGGTGCTGTCGTAAGTTGAGTTGTGGGCAGCTTCTTCTATAGGTAGTGTTACAATTTTATAATCCTTAGCGTTCAGGTAAATCAAGGCTTGCTTACCCTGAATATCTTCCCTGTTTTCACCAAATAGCAAAGTTGGGTCGGTAGCATCCATAAAAGTCCAATTGTCGCCCATCTTCAATGCGCATAACATATGGTTGTAGAGCATTGGGCTAGGAATTTCTTCATGGTCGTAAGGAATGGTATTGGTTCCAACAGTTGCAAAATTTGCATCCAATCCAGCCACATGGCACATAGCTACCAGTATACTACTCATGTCTTTGCAATCACCATACTTCCTTTTCAATACAGTATCAGCCTCACGGGGAACAAACCCTTCAAGCCCTTTTTCGAAGGCTATATAGTGTATGTTTTCCTGCACCCACTGGTAGATATGTGCTGCTTTATCCTTAGCATAGTGGTCGTTTTTAGTGATGTCGTTCACTAAACTTGTTAATTCCTGACTCACTTTAATATTTACATTACGTACAAACCTGTAATTATTCTTATACAGACCATCTGTATTTTCCAGCATCTGCACAGCTTTTGGTGCATCAGGGAATTTGTAAGAAGTAATTAAAGGAACAACATGTGGAATGATATACCTCCAGCCTGGTACATTGCTGAATTTGCGTGGTGCAGGTACATCGGTAGCTGTAAATCTATAGACCACATTCCCGAATTTATCTTCCTTAGTTTGGCTAATCCATCCTGTATTTTCGCCCTTCAATATGAATTTCATATCCACATATTTGGGAGCTATTACCTCATAAGTGGCACTGGCTATAGGCAGGTTTTCAGCTATATCCTGAAACAGGAAGGGTTCCAGCATATTGAGGTCGGTATGCTCTAAGGTGTATTTAGTTTCTGTAACTGCGTTTTTCTGCAAACCAGAATAAAGTACTACCTGAGCCCTATTATCATCATAAAATACATAAGTGCGTGGCCTTACTACTGCAAAATCGTTACTTGCTACCTTTTTATAGCTATTGCCTTCGGGCATATATTTAGTACCGCTTACCTCGCCCAATTTATGGAAATCGCTGTAATAGAAATAGTCCATATTCTCATTATTCAGCGACAGGTTGCTGATAAAGAGTTTTTCAAGGGTTATATAACTATTGGCTTTTAGCTTGCCATTCACTTCCTTTATTACCAGTTGCTCGGTAATATTGGTATAAACCGCATGTTCATTTTTGTATTTGGCAGCAATGCTGTCATATTTATCACGGTCATAAATATGGTCTCTGTCCTGGGACTGCACTGTACCTGCTGCAAGTACTGCGGCAAGCAATATGCAAATGGTTTTATTAATCCCTATGGTATTAAGTGTATTGCGAATCATTTCCTGCGTTTATTAATGCTCTATAATGTACTTTACTGAAAAAGAGGCTTAAATATAATGATAAAAATACAGTAGCACATTATTTTTAAAATTTTGGTGGGTTTTTGCTAAAAAAAGACGCCCTCGTTAAATGTGTAATTTTATACTTTATGGCGCATTTCAGAGGCAATATAAAACAAAACACCCTGCAATTTTGCAATTGCAGGGTGTTCTTACTACCTAGGATTATCTATCTTTTTGACACATAAAGATTAAATAAAGTAAGGTCGAAGGCTGCAAATATCTGCCATCTAAACCCTGTATTTGCATTTATAGTAGTTCCTGAAGTACTAACATGCTGCATTTCCGGTTGGTATTGAAAACCTCCACCAAATGAAATTGGAATACCGGGGATACCATATACTAAATTAGCTCCCGGTGCAAAAATATTAGCTAGTTTAATCGATATAGAGTCTTGTGTTTTTTCACCATTGTTTTTCAGATCATAAGCCACCAATGCACCAATATCAATTAAAGAAAGGCTTAAACTTACAGAGCCATAGGTACGTTTATTAGATGGATTTCTTGAACGTAGACTTGTACTGAATGACACTCCTAAAGGAGCATAAGGGCTTAGACTATTAAAACTCTTAAACTGATTTCCATTAAATCCATTACCTAAACAGCCTGCAGTAAAGCCTGCATAACCCTGCACAGCAATACTAAAGTTTGTAGTTCTCTTAATTACAGAACTACTTGGCGGTAAGGCAACCTGCTCAATGGCTTTAGTAATTTGAGATGCACTATCTGAACTCACTACGGCAGCTACTAATGAACCATATTTTAAGAAATTATGCTTCAGAGAATAGTTTGCTTTTGTTTCATATTCAATGTCTGACCTTATTTCATTATTTTCTGGTTTCACAACATATTTACTATATACCCTGTCAATTTTTTTGTGGTTGCTACTTTTGCTCGCGGTATATAATCGCCTATTTTCCTGTATTTTTATTCCTCTGGTGGTATCATACTTTGTCTTTATAAACGCTTTTTTCATTGAATCTTGCGATGATTGTACCTGTAAACCTATTTTTATCAAATCTTCTTTTGATGGTGCTTTCAAACTTTTTTTTGTTGAATCTTCAATTGATTGCCCCTGTAATTTTATTTTTCCAATAGCTGAATTTCTTCTTTCTATTACTGGTTTTGGTATATTAATCCTGCCCTTATTATCAGTATACATTTCGGCAGGGAATAAATTATCGACTAAGGTTAAACAGGTAAATACTGCAGATTGATAATCCTTCACCAAAATATCTTTTGAAATTTCAAACGCATCGCTCATTGAATTAAATATCAACCTAGTCTCGTTATCAATATGTATTGATGGGTCGACAGAATTGTAATTGGTGAGGCAAACAAAAAACTGGTTGAAGTTCTCAATAAACTGTGCAATGTTTTGGTTCCTGTTAGCTTTTGAGGTATCTAGTCTCAATTTTCTGAAACTTGTATCAAGATAATTCCCCCAAGTCGCAAGACTATCCAAATAACCTTCAAGATTTGTAGGATTTGTCCTAATATTTGCCACTATCGAACTTAATTGCCCATTTGGTAAATTAATTTGTTTTGTAGTAAGGCTGTCAACTAGTTTATTAATAAAATTAGTTCTTTGAGTTGCATCATTAAAAATCGCCCTAAGATCACTACAACCCATCCAAGTCTTCCCTTGTTTAGGATTTATCATTGATATAGAAAAGACATTAATTAATCGTACTATGTTAGATATGGTATCAATGCCATTATAAATATAGGGGCTATTTGCCATATTATTCAACACCACGGCACCATTTGCCTTATTGATAAATCCATCTGCTGCCAATAAAGAAAGTATTAATAATTTCCCCTTATTTGTATTAAATTCACTTTGATAATGCACAATCCTATCCTGACATTCGCTTTTATGTTTTGCACTATTACAACAACTGGCTGTATCCATTGCTGTAATTTGGGTTATATCCCTGGGCAATGTACGCAGGTCCTTATAAAAGGCCGAACGCATAGCAGAGAGCATATTTGTGTATTGGTAATTAGGGATATTATCCAGATAGGTGGAGGTTGCAGGAAACATAACACTTAGCTCAGGGTCGTTATTCATCAATTGGGCGAACCTGTCAAAGAAATAAATCTCCATGTCCTTTCTGATGTAATCCACATATACCTTGGCCAGGGCCTCGGCTTGTGGGGTCACATCTACATTGCCCAATTTGGTCATCAATGCTGCGGCACCAACTTGGCCATTTGATTGGATCGGCGTACAATAAAACGCCAGAACAAATAATACTAGAATACTAATACGCTTCATAAATAATTTTTCTACAAAGAAATAAATTATTTAAGCCCTGGTCAACGGGAAAAACACCCTTAACCACCGCTATTTCTACGGTATTTAGTACGTTTATACTCAGGCATAAAGCTATTACCTAATAACTACTCCTTACCAACTCCAATTAATGCACTCTGATTAATTTTAATAATCTTTGCCCAACCCAAAAACCTAATTACATGGTATACCGGGTCGAACTCGTACCACTTTACACCAAAATTGATGGATGATGGGTATTTGTGGTGATTGTTATGATAGGATTCGCCTAGCATCAACACATCTACGCTCAAGAGATTCTCAGAAGTATTTTTTAGGATGAAATTCTTATACCCATATTTATGGGCAAACCAATTGATAATCACACCATGAAAGGCCCCCATGCCAAGCACAATTGGGAAAAGCAGATATACCCATGGCGTTCTTGCATAGGTGATAAAGATGGCCAAATAGATGGCTCCCCACATAATCCTGGATACTGCACCATTGGCCCATTTATCAAAAGCAGGCCACTCAGGCAGATTTTTCAGGAAACGGGGTTCTACTTCTATCTTTCCCTTAAAAATACCACTGTAGATATTCCTTGTCCTAACCATCATAGACCATGCAGTTTTAGAATAAGACGGACTGTGTGGATCAAGATCAGTATCAGTATAGGCATGATGCATGCGGTGCATAATGGCATAAGCCCGGGGGCTCATATAAGATGACCCCTGTGCTATATAGGTAATAATGAAAAACAAGCGCTCCATGCCCTTGCTCATCTTAAAAGCACCATGGGCTGCATACCGGTGCTGGAAAAATGTTTGGCAAAAAAGTGA
>CAIWHI010000584.1 GCA_903912435.1 uncultured Bacteroidota bacterium
AGATAACTGGCTCCCCTCCTCATGATTCATCTTTCTCTCATATACTACACGATTCTTTTCATCTTTTCCACTATAATCTTTAAAGGTAAAATCAAGTATACCTATACAATAAACTGCAATCAGATCCGACTCTAATTCATTTTTCTCAGCCTGTACACAAATCGGGAATGTAGAATAGTATATAGTTCTATTTTTGAAGAAATTCTGTCGGGCCTTTAATAGCTGAACAATGATTTTTTCACCTTTCTCATTTTCACAATACAGGTCCAGTATGAGCTTCCTACTATCCTTCAAATCACCTAACTGATAATAATTTTTAAAGGAGAGATCTTTAATTTGGGAAGATTGGGGTAATAATGAGTTGAGGAAGTCAAGCAAAATTGGTTTGCTTGCTTCCTCACCAAAAATTTTTTTGAACCCAAAATCGGTAAACGGATTTATATATTTCGTCATTTGCTACCCTTGTATCTAATAGCAAAACTACTAAAACAAAATTATATTACAAATATTAAATGCTTATGAATTAATATCAATAAAGCAATTACCTTCTTGGCATCATACCCGGCATACCCCCTGGACCTTTCATCTTGTTCATCATGCCCATCATCTGCTTCATTTGCTCAAACTGCTTCATGAAAGCATTTACCTCGGCTACATCCTTACCACTACCCAAGGCAATGCGCTTGCGGCGGCTACCATCTATAATATCAGGGTTACTGCGTTCGTAAGGGGTCATTGAATTAATCATTGCCTCAATACCCTTAAATGCATCATCGCTTATATCAATTTCCTTAATAGCCTTACCTACACCGGGTATCATAGCCAGCAGGTCTTTGATATTACCCATCTTCTTAATCTGGTTCAATTGCTCTTTGAAATCTTCGAAGTCGAACTTATTGGCACGGATTTTTTTCTCCAGCTTTTTAGCCTGAACCTCATCAAACTGAGCCTGCGCCCTTTCAACAAGGGTGGTGATATCACCCATGCCCAGGATACGCTGGGCCATACGCTCGGGGTAGAACACATCAAGTGCATCGAGCTTTTCACCCATGCTCACAAACTTGATAGGCTTGTCTACCGTATATCGAATACTGATGGCAGCACCACCACGGGTATCACCATCCAGTTTGGTTAATACCACACCTGTAAAGTCAAGACGGTCATTGAATGCCTTGGCTGTATTCACAGCATCCTGACCTGTCATTGAGTCAACTACGAACAGGATTTCATGAGGACTTACAGCAGCCTTGATATCGGCCACCTCTTTCATCATCACTTCATCAATAGCCAAACGGCCTGCAGTATCTATAATTACTACACCATTGCCATTCTGCTTAGCCTGTGCTATTGCATTTAAGGCAATGGAAACTGCGCTTTTATTCTCCAGCTCAATATAAACAGGCACCTTGATTTGCTCACCTAATACCCTCAACTGTTCCATTGCAGCCGGACGATAAATATCGGCAGCAACAAGCAAAGGATTACGGCCTTTTTTGCTCTTCAGGAAGTTGGCCAGTTTACCACTGAAAGTGGTTTTACCACTACCCTGAAGACCGGCAATCAATATTACAACAGGCTTGCCTGTAAGGTTCAATTCAGACTCCTTGCCACCCATTAACTCGGCAAGCTCGTCTTTTACAATTTTCACCATAAGCTGGCCAGGGCTTACCGAAGTAAGTACCTTTTCGCCCATAGCTTTTTCCTTTACCTTATCGGTAAATTCTTTGGCAATTTTATAGTTCACATCCGCATCTACCAATG
>CAIWHI010000585.1 GCA_903912435.1 uncultured Bacteroidota bacterium
GGGTAAGCGAACATCAAACCGGGATTGCTCTATTGTCTTTGGATAACTCATAACTAAAGTATTATTACAAATGTACGGAAATTATCCGTACAATCAATAAATAAAATTATCACTAATCCTCAAAGGAAAATTTGAGTAAACTTCAACCATGGCATCCATTCTAAGAGTTCTAGCTCTCCCCACAGCCTGTATCAAATCACTTTGTATCAGCGCAAGTTGTAGTAACCGGATTTCTTCATTATCATAACAGTAAAACTTGAACCTGAATCCATTATATTCTATCTTTTGAAAGCTCATGGTTGTATCCGTGGTTTTATTGTAGGACTTTGGATTAAAAAACGCCATTCTGCTGCACAGTTTGCTACACAGATAGAACAAATAAACCATACCTTAAAAACTTCTATAAACAACAAAACCCTTAATCAATAAGGGTTTTAGTTTAATAAGTGGTCCCGGCGAGAATCGAACTCACATCTAAAGTTTAGGAAACTTCTATTCTTTTTACTTTGATAATTTTACTTGATTATCAATCTATTAATTCAAAATTTGTGTAGGTAACTGTGTAGGTAAATTGGGTTTTGCTGCACAGGGTGTAAATACCAGATAAACTGACCCCTCTTCGCCAGAGCAATGTGACCCCCTAAGAAAAGACGTTCATAATTGAACATCTTGGAGCCTAAAAAATGGTAAAGAACTAATTGTGTTTGTTAATCAAACTTAGGAAAGTTTTTAGTCTACTATGATTAAATAATTTTTTCTGTTTCTTCCAACGAGTTTTCTTTTTTTGTTTTTCTTAAGGATTCACCTTTTAATTCTATACGAACAGATTGATGTACTAACCTGTCAAGTATTGCATCGGCTACGGTTTGTTCTCCTATAACATCATACCAGTTTTTTACCGGGACTTGCGAAGCGATAATAGTAGAGTGTTTGCCATGTCTGTCTTCAACGATATCCATCAGCAGTGCTCTGCCACCGGCATCAAAAGCCTGTATACCAAAGTCATCAAGTATCAGCAGATCTTGTTTTTCTATTCTGCTTAATTCCTTTAGATGTGAACCATCGGCCTTGGCCATTTTTAAGATGGACATTAATTTAGCTGTATTGGCATAATAAACTTTAAACCCTGATAAGCAAGCTTGGTGACCAATAGCGGATGCCAAATAACTTTTACCGGTTCCTGTGCTGCCGGTAATAAAAACGTCCTGACCTTTTTTTATAAAATCACAAGTAAACAATCTGTCGATCTGGTTCTTATCAAGTCCTCTTTTGGGATTAAAATCAATCCCCTCAGCATTTGCTATATAACGGAACTTAGCTGTTTTGATGTTTCGTTGCAGTGAACGATGCTTGCGGTCATCCCATTCATTCTGGACTAAATACTGGGCCATTTCATCATTGGTAAAACTAACCGGTGGCGGTAGTTCAACAAATGTTTTAAATGCGGTCTGCATTCCATACAAGCGCATGTCACCCATTTTCTTTGCTGTTTCTTTGTTCATGTTCTTTGGTTTTAAGTGATGATTATTTATTCGTAGTAATTCTGTCCGCGTATGTTTTCATGTGATGGCATTATTGTGTTAGGTATTTCATCTTCAAAAGGGATACCGTCTGCTTTTGATCGTAATATCTGATCTATGATACCGTAGTTATAAATACCAAAACTATCTGCTCTTTTACAGGCATTGCTCAGTCTTATATTACCTACTCTTTTAGCAAAACTTAAAACCCCGGAACAGGATTTATAGCTTTGTTCAGGGTATAATTCTCTTGCTAATATTTTAGCGATATACTGTGCCACCACTTCACTGATGGAACTGGCAGTGTCCATAAATTTTTTAGGATTCCACTCTGCTAAATATTTATGTTGGGTAGCCAGGTGGTCTTGTGTGGTAATATATTTTAGTCCCTTACCCAAGTATCTTTCATGAACAGCAACTACTTCGTTATCATCATACACTTGTATTTTGGTACTTGTATATTTTATTTTCAACCTCCTGCCGATTAGCTTAAAGGGTACACTGTAATAGCGTTTATCTGTACTTAAAAGTACATGGCCATATTTGTTTACTGTAGATAATTGAACAGTCATCAGTTCAAACAAATAAGGATTCAGCGGTTGCAATGTTTGTTTCTCCAGTTCTATAAACTGTTGCATCCTGCTATAGTTCTCACCGGTAAGTATTGAGTCGTTGTGCACTTCCAAATGAAGAAGGATATCGCTATTAATGGCCTCTATTTTATGATATACCTTTTGATCGATCTTAGAAAAAATGGTAGTGTAGATAATCTTCACCGCTCCTTCTACCAATGCCTTGTCTTTGGGTTTATATGTGCGTGTAGGGAACCCAAACGTATTGTAATGCTCTGCAAAGGCAGCAAAGTTGTCATTGAGTTGTGCTTCATATTTACTGGCTTTAGTTACCGCTGATTTTAAATTATCCGGTACAATAGCCAGCGGCACGCCACCATAAAAATGAAGTGCTCTCTCACAACCCAGTATAAAATCTTCTTTGCATTGAGAGTGAACTGCCATTACAAAAGTGAGCTGACTGCATCCGAGTATGGCCACAAAAACTTCGACCTCACTTATTTCACCTGTAATCTCATCTACTAACTGCAATTTTTGTCCGGTAAAATCCACAAACAATTTATCACCTGCCTTATGTGTCATCTTCATGGAGGGCTTGCCCACCTGCATAAATTGATTGAGCCTCTCTAAAAATGCAGAGTGTTTATATCCATCAGGATATTGGAGAAGATATTTTTCATGCAACATACCCTTGGTTACCCCACGCTTTTTCAGCATAGTTGCAAGCGAAGGCAATAACAGTTCTAAATCGGATAAGCGTTTATTGGCAACCTCAATTTTTTCTTTAACCAAAAAAATACGGGACATCTGTGCATCGCTCATAGCCTCAATCTGCGCTATGCTTTTTTGCGATATAACAAATCTGTACAAATACTTTTTAACGGTATTACGGGCTACTCCCGTCGATTGACTGATGTATTTTGTCCCTCTTCCTGAAGCATAAAGACGAAGAATCTGGCGTACTGTAAACATTTCAATTGTTTTGTTAGACATGAAGAAGAAGAAATTGATGAATCGAGAACTTCTTCTTTTTTTCCTACAAAAACAACTCAATCTTATACCAACTTTTAGGGGGTCAATTTGAAATGGCGAAGGGGGGTCACATTGATCTGGAGAACCGGGACTACTTTACTCTGGAATCAGGGGGTCAATTTAACTGGGTTTTCCACTTTAACATTCTGTTCTGGAGATAGTACTATTTTATCATCTTCGGATTCTTTTGGAAACCAATGGTACAAAAATGGCACTATTATTTCTGGGGCAAATGGCATAGTACTAAATGTTGCTAATTCTGGTATCTATATTGATACAGTTACTAATAACTCTGGATGCTATACTGTTTCGAGTATAATAACAATTGTTTCAAACCCGTTACCATCCAAACCAATTATTTCTTGGAATGGTGCACAATTTAGTACTTCTGCAACGGGAGTAAATTATCAATGGTTGCTTAATAATAGTCCAGTATCGGCTGCAACTAATTCTACATATAAGCCAAATCAGATTGGTAGTTATAAAGTTCAAGTTGCTGACTCTAATGGATGTAAAAATGTAAGTGATAGTTTCTCATTAGTAGTCACTGCTGTGAATAACCCTAATACTACTCCCGTTAGTCATATTGCAAAACTTTTTCCTAATCCAGCAACTACCCAAATCAAAGTTCAGTTTGAGGGAATCCCTGTTACCAATGTGACAATTCAATTAGTAAATTCAAATGGACAAGTAATACGGCAAACAAATACTCATAATCAAACTACAGACATTCCTCTTAATGAACTTATATCCGGATTCTATTTTTTGAAAGTGATTGGTAACGAGTACAATCAGATACATCAATTCATCATTCTTAAATAATTCAATTATGAATAAAATATTCTATTCCTTCATAATAATATTTTTATTTAACTCCTGCAGCAAATCAGGAGGTAGCTCACCTCCTGAACCCAAAATTCAATTTTCAATTGATGCCTCCAATGCAAGTGTCTCGATTGGTAATACTTTTCCAGTAGTAGTTACTTTGACATCAGCTATGCCCTCAAGTAAAGGAATAATGATAGAAACAATAGTTACTGACCAAAACACAAATGGATTACTTACGCAAAACCCTGTAACAATAAGTACAGCTTCTTCAAATACTATCCATATTATTAATTTGATTCAACAACATTGGAGTAACGTAACGATTAAAGTATCTTCAGTTGACTCTTCTGCAGCTAATAA
>CAIWHI010000586.1 GCA_903912435.1 uncultured Bacteroidota bacterium
GAGCAATTTCAATTAGTTATAATCTCTTAGAAACCCAACGTGTAACTCTTGAAATTTACAGCATAGAAGGAAGGCTTATTGCTAATCCACTTAATAATATAATGCAGGCCATAGGTATCCATAATTTGGATTGTTCAATTAATGTTCCGGGAATCTATATAATTAAATTCATTTCTTCCAGTGGCAACACTACCTCAAGATTTGTTGTTAATGGCAGGTAATTGATGGAATTTAAGGAAATTATATTTGGATGAAATTGCATTGGCAATGATCCCTACTTAATATTTGCATTTATATCCTAAAGAAGCCATTCTACTACCGTTTCTAATTACTAAAGCAAAAATTTTAGCCATCAAATGCTCGGCCCTCCCTAGGGACGATTGAGTTATAGGATATGAGAAAATGTTGTTATATTAAATTTGGCCATTATTATATCCGCTATTCCTATGTCATAAAGTTAAGGGTTTACTAATAAAACAAAATACTTTAGTGTAACCTCAAGTCGATGGGAGTACTGAAAGGGCAATAAAATATAGCCCATAGCATTGCAATGGGAGGTAGTAATGGCTAGCTTGTTAAGCCTTGAAGGTTAAAATACTAATATATTAGGTGGCAATTGTAGGATAAAATAAATTTGGAAAAGCCCAAAAACCTTTATTTAATCATCGTTCTTTAATGCCATACCCACTCTTCTTTCATTTATAATACCAAACAAAAAAAGTTGCCACAATTGTGACAACTTTTTTCAAGGTGAAGTTGGAGTGTTTTTAATTACAAGTAGCTACATGACCAAATTCATAAATGAAAAGGGTCTGTGCAATGTTTGATAGATCACCACTTTCGCTGCCATTATTATTTACTGCATTCAGTACGCCATAAATTACCACTGCACCGGTTCCCGCTGCTGGTGCTGTCCATGGAATAGATTCAACATAGGTAGTTCCAGTGCCACCTGTACCTGTAGTTGCTGTTATAGCTGCACTTTGTTCTACTATACTGGTTGGGAAAGTTCCGGTTGAAATCCTTGTTGAAGCTGGTAAGGTGCCCCATGTACCTGCATTAACACATGATGGTGAACCTGCTGTATTTGCTCCACCGGCATTGTTTGAGTTTGCCGCTACACATGATACCTGGAATCCAAATTTTGGAAGTGTAGCTGTAGAGTTATTTGTTCCTGAAATTTTGATTGTGTAGGAGGCTCCCGGATGGTAGTTGGTAACTGGGATACCAGCCGAATCAAGTTCTACAAATACAGCAATACTTGATGATACACTATGGCAGGAACAACCGCCATTTGCACCTGTACCTCCACCGCTTGCACCTGTTGCATCATGACCGGCACGGCCATAACCGCTTGCATTACTTGCTAATATAATGTAGGCTAAACAACCTACTAATGTCGTGAGTATAATATTCTTTTTCATACAATTGTTTTTTTGAGTTTGAAATGAGTTTATTTTTCAATGTTTATCCTGAAAGTAGTATTGATATCATCAGAAATCAGGCGACCGAAATAGGTGCCATTATTAAGGTCCAGAATGATATTAGTTTGTTGACCTGCAAACGTGATTTCCTGTTGTGCAACTGTTCTTCCTGCTACGTCTATTACTATCAATTGAGCACTTTTGCCAAAAAGGTTATTATTTTTTGAATCGATAGTCAAAGCACCATTTGAAGGATTAGGATAGAAATTAAAATCATCGGTATTGTTAGTAAGGTTGTTGATACTTGTTGTACCGCCTCTCCTGAACCTGAATTGCATATCCAGTGTAACGTCAGAACTGTTTACTGCTCTTTGATGCATTTCTACAGCAATAGTGTTATTGCCTGCTACCCAATAAGTCATTGGAATAACCGTATGAACCTGTGTAGTTTCTGCAGCACCTGTAATATTAGCTGTTGAAACTGTAGTATAAGTCCAACTTGTAGGCATGCCATTATTCCACACCTGATTGCCATTTACATATACTACTCCACCATCATCCATAAGGGCATCAATAGCAACTTCGCTATATGGGGTAAGGCTAGGTACATTTATTGTCTGGCGAAAATAGTTGGTAATATTTTTTGTTGCGCAGGTTGGCGAACAAATATTGTCGTTCGTGCAACCAGACCTGATACAAGTAACAATCCATGTATCACCATAGCCAATAGGTGAGGGCCCGCAAGACCATGTGCCATCAGCAAAAGTTGGTGATTTCCAGCTTGTTGCACCCTGGTCTGAGCCATCATCTAGGTATCTCCAGTTCGATCCGAAATGGGATAACGTGTCATAAGTTTGTCCTTTAGCTGAGATATTCAGCAAAATCATTGGGATAATGCAAAGGAGTAAAAATTTCTTTTTCATAATTTGAATTTTGTTTGCCCAAAAGTATACAGGGCATATTTTCTTAACGTTACGTTGAAGTTGCCCTAAGGTTACAAGAAAATTAAACTAACGTTACGAATGCTGTATGTGTGTATTTATCGGTTAATGGTTCTGACCATAACAATATGATAATGTTGCAATGCAGGTCATTTCTATCTCTATGAACTAATTTTGCTTGGTGATATGGCAATTTTATATATCAATATAAGTCTTGAATTTGAGTTGATAGGCAAATTTCAAGAAGTGGATTAAGAAATAAAATAGACAATAAAACACCATCCTATTAATTTTCAATAAAAGGCCACTCAATACTAAAAAACATTTTTACAAATAAATAAAACAAACACGCGATGGGAAATAAAGGTTTTACCAGGAATAGGATTTTCAAAAACAATCTAATTTTATTAGTAGCCCTGATTTCAATGGCACAATTTTCTTTTGCCCAGAAACAGGATTCTGTAACTGAGTTCAAACCACAAGGCAAACTTTGGGGGCTCACTTTCGGTGATTATGCCTATAAGGCTAAGAATGATACAGTAGGTGATGGCTTGGGAAGGGGTAGCAACCAATACAGTAAGATGCCAGAGAATGCTAAGTTCTTCCAGTTCAGAAGGGTTTACCTTGGATATAACTATGATATGCTTCCAAATCTTTCAGCCGAATTTTTATTGGCAGCAGAAGACGAATATTATCCAGGTTCAATCGGCAACCAGAGTTCTACCGGCGATGTATTGACCAATAATAAATTTGCCCCTTACCTTAAATTGGCTAATATCAGGTGGAAGAATATATTTAAAGGCACCGACCTTGTGATGGGCGAGATGTCTACACCTTCTTTCTCCATGTCATCGGAGCCTGTATGGGGCTATCGCTCTGTTGAAAGAACTGTTGCTGATATGCAAAGGACATTTTCTTTCGACCAGGGCGCGGCTTTACAAGGTCATTATAATACTAAAAATGGCAAAACAAGTTATGGCTACAATTTTATGGTAGGCAATGGGAATGCTTCCAAAGCTGAAAATGATCTGTTCCCATGGTTTTATGCTGATGTTTGGGCTAAATTCTTCGACAAAAAATTGATTGTTGACATATATAATGACTATACAAAAATTGACTGGAATACTGCAAATGATACTAATACCGATGTATATCACCACGACAGAAGAATGACCAAATTGTTTGTAGCTTATACAGTGCCAAAGTTCACTGTAGGAGCTGAGGTATTCAGTAATACACTTATGGGTGATGTTACAGCATACGCAATTGTAAACGGGGTTAATAAAACCTACTACCGTACCACAGTTGCTACCTCCTTTTCATTATTTGCAAGGGGTAGGGTTTACAAAGACAAGCTAGGTTTCTTTGCCCGCTACGATAATTACAACCCTGGGAATAATATAAAAGATGTTACGGGAATACCCAATGTTATTTCTTACAACCAGGCACCAACATCTACTTATGACCCTACCAACAAGGAGCAATTGGTGATACTTGGTTTTGATTATACTCCAATGCCTAATTTTCACCTTATGCCTAATTTCTACATGAATACCTATAATACTACCTTGTCAGCCAAAGATTATGGACTTAACCCTAAGGCTAGTAGTGTAGCAGGTGCTGATATAGTTTACAGAATTACCTTGTATTATATTTTCGGGAAAAAAGACCCGGTAAGGTATTAATTAAGTATTTCACAATGAACAGGATTGTCTCTTTTGCCTTATTGGTATTTGGTCTATTAGTTGTCCCTTATGGGGTGCATGGGCAGGTAATCAGCACGTTTGCAGGTAGTTACGGAGTGGGTCCTGCCACAAATGCTGAGTTGTGGTCGCCAATGTCATTAACTTTAGATGCTTCAGGTAATTTATATATAGGTGAAGGAGGCCACAATATTGTAAGAAAGATAAATAAAACTACAGGTATTGCTACCGTATTTGCTGCAACTGGTTGCAATGAATCCTATGGTGATAATGGCCCTGCCGTGGCTGCGGCTGTTTATTTGCCTTCCGGTCTTGCATCCGACCATTCTGGTAATATATTTATTGCGGATAATGAAAGCGGGCGCATTCGTAAAGTTGATGTATATGGTATTATTACAGGTATTGCAGGTAGTGGCACTCAGGGTTTCCTCGGTGATGGTGGGATAGCTACGGCAGGAGAGTTAAATATGCCGGCGGCAGTAGCAGCTGATGATGCAGGTAATATATATATAGCCGATGAAAATAATAATCGCATACGTAAAGTAAGCTCAACTGGTATCATTACTACAATTGCGGGTAATGGTACTCCCGGTTATTCAGGCGATGGCGGTATTGCTACCAATGCTCAATTGCACAATCCGGTTGGTATTTGTCTGGATGGTGCGGGTATTATATATGTTGCAGATATGTATAATAATGCTATTCGCAAAATTACACCATCGGGAATAATCACTACAATCGCCGGCAATGGAACAAATAGTTATACCGGAGATGGAGGTGCTGCAACAGCAGCTACTTTATTTTTCCCAACATCGGTTTTTGTATCTTCAAGCAACGAAATCTATATCAGCGATAATCAGAATAATGTTATCAGGAAAGTAAATATTGCTGGTATCATTACTACTATAGTAGGTACTGGTACAAAAGGTTTTTCGGGTGATGGGGGAGCAGCTACATCTGCTACATTAAGATTGCCTTATGGTGTAACAGTTGATAACTTAGGCAATATTTTCATTGCCGACTTAGGAAATAACAGGGTAAGAATTGTAAATAGTGAGGGTATTATTAATACTTATGCAGGACCTGGCACTTATACAGGTGATGGTGCAGCTGCAGTTAAGGCTACCTTAAACAGGCCTCAGGGAGTTGCTACCGACGGTCTGGGTAATTTTTATATTGCAGATACCTACAATAGCCGTATACGTAAGGTAGATACCAGAGGCCTAATTACCACAATTGCCGGAACTGGTGTGCAAGGTAATACAGGAGATGGTGGGCAGGCAACTGCTGCTCAGTTTTTTTACCCTTATAGCATTGCTGCCGATAAGTTGGGTAATATTTATATATTGGATACTAATAATGCTGTGCGTAAAATTAATTCAGCGGGCATTATCAGCACCTATGCAGGTAATGGCTCAGCCGGATATAATGGTGATGGAATTCCTGCTATATCAGCAAGTCTCAATTACCCTAATGCTATTGCTGCCGATGCTACTGGCAATCTTTATATTGCCGATAATGGCAATAATCGTATCAGGAAGATTGATGGTGCGGGTGTAATTTCAACCATTGTGGGTACAGGAGTTGCGGGCTTTTCGGGCGATGGTGCCGCAGCAACTCTAGCTCAGATTAATTCTCCCGAAGGAGTTGCCATAGATAATCACGGCAATCTCTATTTTGGTGATTACCAAAATAACCGTATAAGGAAGGTAAATTCTACTGGTACTATTGTTACAATAGCCGGTACAGGTTTTGGTGGCTTTGAAAGCTTTAACCAACCTGCTTTGTCGGCTGATATTATTGTAACTGCTGTTTGTGCTGATAATAAGGGAAATGTAATATTCATTAACGGAGCTGATGATAATTTATTTATGGTAGATACCGCTGGTATCCTAAGACACATTGCGGGTAATGGTAGTGAAGATTATGGTATGTGTGGTGAAAACGGAATTGACAGCGAGGCCGACTTAAGTAATCCAATGGCCGTAATTACAGATAGCATTGGCAATATCTATTTTGCTGATGAGTTTAACAACAGAATAAGGATTATCTATACCCATACCCCGGCAGAAATTGGTGCTATCAATTCACGTGATTATCAATTTGATTTTTACCCCAATCCTGCTTATTCGGGCATAACATTTGATTTGCCTTCAACTTATACCGGTGGCTCTGTAAGTATTGCAAATCTTATGGGACAAGAAATTTGGAAACAACTATTACCAGGAAATCAACATAAGTTTGATTTCAATCTGGATCATATCCCATCCGGAACATACATAGTTATACTTTCGCTCGATAACCGGCTTTACAGGCAGAAACTGGTTGTAATTAGATAGTTTTTCTATTCAAGCGAATAGAGGCTTAGGAACGTTGATTAAATAAAATCTACCAGAGGGTGCAGGTATTTTTCTTTTATGCAAGGCACAAAATCAGCGAATAGCAACCTAAGAATTTTCATTTCATGAAAATAAGCCGCTTTGCGGGTACAGCTATTTAAGGTTCGTTGGCGCCATAGGTGCCCATGAATTTGTAGTAAAAAATATTCTAACAAGCGAAAACTGCTCCATTGGAGTGTCTAATTTGCTGCCCAAAAGTTCTTTGAAAATGACGTGGCCAATCCCAAACATCTCAAAAATCACTGTCAGAAACGCCCGGGTATGGCACCCTCTCCCTTGGAGAGGGCTGGGGTGAGGCCTCCAATTGGCAATCAAA
>CAIWHI010000587.1 GCA_903912435.1 uncultured Bacteroidota bacterium
CATCGCACTCGTTATGATGGGAGCTATCCTTCAATTTAATTCCAGGGAAATCGAACTTTAGAATAATGTAGCCGCCATCATTTATATACACAATATTCATTAAGGCTGATACTGCTTTAATCTGAACCGAATGGAAGTCCAACCCTGCCGGTAGTGTATCCAAAACATATATATTTTCGGCAGGGGCATTACCTGTGTTTTCAAATTTTATGGTGTATTCAAGTGGGGTGCATGGGAGGACACTGGCTGCCGGGGTAACTGTTATTTCATTGGGGTCATGTGAAACCTTAATTGTATTTACGATTAATACTTCATTGTTGGTTGTATCCAAATCTCCAATCTCTGGTGTTACTGTATATTTCCATTGCAATGTATCACCTATAAGTAAATCATTATTTGGGTCGAATAAACTATATTCAATAAACCGGCTTCTCTGCAAACTCACCAATCCAAGGTTCCAGGTAATAATGTTACCAACTATGGAAGACGGGGCAGGATTTGCACTTCCAAAAGTGAATTTTGGGCTTATCGACAAAGTAATAGTAGTATTTTGAGACTGACAATAAGGGTTGGTAATTTCGATATAGCCAGTTGATAAGTGGGGGGTTGTAAATGGATAGGCTAAACACTTTAAATCATATGATGTAGATGAACCACAATTATACCCTATATAATTTACCGGATAAATAAACCTACCTGAGGTAATGGTGTCGTGTAGCACACCTGATGCCGGGCAGGTTATGGCCATATGGCTATCAACACTTAATAGACGGAATCCATAAATAGTGCCAGGCGGGCCATAAGCTTTGTAATATAATCCTCCTGTAATACTTATAGTATCAATAATTATCCCATTTGAATCTACCGCAATGCGCATGGGCTGAGTACCCAAATCCTCACCATTATCTATAGAACAATTACTATTTGCATCAAAATAAACTTTTACCGGCAGGGTACGGCAATAAATTGACTCATAAGAGAAACTCACAGAATCTACAGCCGCTAGTCCGTTATATAATATTTGTTTCACGGTATAAGTACCAGGCAATGCATAATCATGGTAAACATCTATCTGGGAAATACCTGTATCACTTAGGGGTAGGTTATTGGCCAAACCATCACCAAAAAGAGTTGTGACATTATAGGTAGAGTATATCCCACACCCTTTTAAGTAAAAATGAGCACTGCTACAAAATGTATCTGGTTGGTTGATAATACTGTATTCAGCAATTGCATAATTTACACTTACCCTGGTAGTGGTTGAAAAAGAGTATAAACCACTGGTAATACAGGTGATTTTACACCGGAACCATGAAGTTTTCTGGGGAGAATAAATGCAGTAATCATTTATGGCACCTGCAATATCCGTCCATGTAATGCTATCGGTTGACAATTGCCATTGGATGGTATTACCACATGCTGTGGAATACCCACTTAAATTAAGGGTATCAGATTCATTGCATACTACGGGTCTCACAGCAGTGGTAGTACCACCAATGGGAGTGCCAGAACAAGTGGAAGGATTAACAGTAATGGTTCGTGTAACATAACAAAAGGAACTACCAGGGTAGCTGTAGGTGATAATTGCAGTACCTGCGGTTATTCCCTTTACCAATGTGATGTTAGAACTATCGTTCAAAATAGATAATACAGCCGTATTACTGTTAAACCACCTTTTTAGCCCGGGGTTATAATCTGATGTATCGAGCAAAGTAATTTCTTTACCAATGCAAAGCGTGGTTGGTCCATCAATTGTATAGGGCACATTTAAAACGCCTAATGTACGGCCTACCCTATCCAGGTTCTGGTTTGCCTGGCAACCAGTAATCGGATTAATTGCAACAACATTCATTAATTCTACTACAGTGTTAGTAACTTGTCTATTTATTCCAAAATATACATTGCCACCTGTCCCTGGTGATACTTTCTTTGTTATGCCGCCCCCATCAAGATAAATACTTAATTCATAATTTACACCTAACTGGGAACCTACCAAATGAGGGTTAAATCCGGGAACATCGTAGCAAATGCTGCCGGAAACTGGGATAGTAGTATCATCCAAATAATAAAAAAGATAGGAATTCGGGGGAGGATTTACTGTAAGAGTTGAGGTTTTAGAACCACATCCACCATTTGAAGTAAAGGTAATAATTGATGTACCCGGATTAACTGCAGTTGCTAGTCCACTCACGGCACCTACAGTTGCCACTCCCGTGTTTGAACTTGACCATGTACCATCCATGCAAGATAACTGCCGGGACTCGTAGGAACAAAAAGATAAACTACCTGTTATTGGGCGCACTGAGGTCATTACAGTTAATGTATCAAAAATAGAAGCACCTGTGGCCTGATGATAGGTAATGATACTGGTACCTGTAGTAAGCGTACTAACCAACCCGGAGGATGAATTGATAGTTGCAACAGCCGGATTGCTACTTGACCAGGCACCACCAGAAAGTATTGTTTGGAATGTAGCAGTTGTACCTACACACATATATTTTGTTGCATAGATGAAATAGGGATGATACGCTGAAATTTCAACCGTGCCCATTACCACAGGGCATAAAGAATCAGCAAAGGCAGCCGAAACAAAATACCCTGTTCTGTAATAAGCAGATCTTGGTGGGAACAAACCAAAATCTAATGGTGAACCAGTACCTGACAAATGACTAACAGGGCTGTCGACGCCCCATTGATGCAACCAATAGGTAACACCAACCTGTGATCCACTTAATGTTATGTGTACACCTGTATCACCATAATAAATGGTAACTAAACTACCGAGTGGAGTTGAAAGGGTATAGTTTCTTGGGGTAGGTTTTACAGTAACTGTTGTTGTAGCAGTGCCACAGCCAGCATCTGATGTAAAAGTTATGGTTGCCGTACCTGCTGACCTACCAATTACAAAGCCAGCGTAAAAATAATTGGTATCTGTTAATGCTACACTTGTATCACTAGATGTCCACCTTCCAATGTATGATTTTAAGTTTACATAATCGCCTTTACAAAAACTTGTAGTCCCAGTAATAGAAGGAGGGGTTGCAACTACTTTTATCGTATCGGTGGCTATACATCCATTAGGAAATGAAAAAGACACCACAGAAGTACCTACACCAATTCCAGAAAATAGTCCTGTACTATTTATGTGACCAACATAGGGATTACTACAAGCCCATTCGCCATATCCAGGCCTACTTGTGTAGTAATTATAGCCTGTCCCTCTACAAATAGTATTTCCAATTCCCCGCCCATACATATAAATTTGTTCCGGACCATCAATTACTTTTTTTGGTGATGAACCTATAAAGCTGGTACATCCTGAAATATTACTTGTACCAATTACAGAAAATGTATCTCTCATAGGTGGGAGTTCCCCAAAATCCAAATCTCCTCCAGTACCCTGGAATGAGCCAAAATTAGTTGGCCCATTTATTATTGAATATGACACCTGACTATCAGAAGCAAATAGCATGAACCTACTATCTTTTGATCGTGCACATATTTTTGGTCCGGTGCCTGCAAAAGAAACAGAACGCCTGGATGGATATGTATTACCTACTACAAATGTTACCGTATCGATGGTACCCAGGTATTGGTAAGAAATGGTTGCAGTACCTATTGAAACACCATGTACCATACCATCAATGGAACCTATTTGTATTACAGCAGTATTGCTACTGCTCCAATTTCCGCCATAATTATTTAAAAGATTTACAGGAAGTGCTAGGCTATCCCCCACACAAACGGCTTTCCTGCCATAATACCATATTTGCGAAAAAGCGGAATTAGTAAAGATAAAGAGTAGAAAAGTAGTGTAGAGTAATCTCATAAGTGATTAATATTTAGGTACTAAAAGTAATAAATTTTCGAATAAACAATAAGCTCATTTGAAAATTATTTCATTATTTTTCTTTTTATAGAATTGGACACATAATAAGCTGTTGGTCGTATTCCACCTCAAACGCATTTTCAGGGTGGTTTAAATCTCAGGTCATAGAATTTTTGAAATTCTTGATTAAAATACCAATTACAACCAACAATTAATAAAATAAGGCAACTATATAAGAAATTGATCTATTACAAAAACAATGCCAAAAACACTGAAACAATCAAATGTGAGTAAATAAAAATATTTTCAAAAAAAGTGTTGCAATATCAAAAAAAATGTTTTACCTTAGTATTAACTAAATACATGCCACATGAGGAAATTTACTTTTGCAGCCTTCGTAGCTGCTTCATTAATCGTAGGTAATAGCAGCTTGTATGCGCAAGGAATTATTAGAACCATAGCAGGTAATAGCACCACCGGATCAGGGATTGGTGACGGGGGGGCAGCACTAGATGCAATATTATCTTTCCCATCAGGAGTTGCAGTTGATCATGCCGGCAATATATACATAGCCGATAAAAACAACTATAAGGTTAGAAAAATTGATGGAGCCACCGGTATCATCAATACATTTGCGGGAACCGGTACATTTGGTTACGCAGGTATGGGTGGTCCTTGCGCCAGTGCAAATCTTCGTTTGCCCGATGGCCTATTTGTAGATGCAACCAACAATCTACAAATTTCTGACTGGTATAATGATATTGTTTTCAAAGTAGACCTATCATCTACCCGCATCGTAAATTATTGTGGAGATGGCAACCAGGGTGATAGCGGTGATGGCGGTGAATCTGACTTTGCACGGTTAGAAATTCCCGCAGGCTCATGCGCCGACCTTGTAGGTAATGTATACATTGCAGATAATGGTAACAACCGTATACGTATGGTAGCTCCTGCCGGTGGAACACTATTGGTAAATACTGTATATACAATTGCTAATGGCACCGGAACCCATGGTTATTATGGCGATGGTGGTCCTGCAATTGCGGCAAGTTTCAATGGTATAGGCGGTGTATTTATTGACCCATCAATCCAAACCGACCTTTATGTTGCTGATATGGGCAATCACATTATAAGGAAAATAGATCTCGAAACCGGCATCATTACCCTTGTGGCTGGCATTCCAGGCAATGCCGGTTATTCTGGTGATAATGGCTCTGCACTTACAGCTACATTTAACAATCCCGGAAACATGTTTATAGATGCATCCAGAAACCTTTATGTATGTGATGTGAACAATAATGTTATCCGCAAAATAAATCTGAACTCTGGCATTGTTACTACCATAGCAGGTAATGGCACTATGGGATTTTCGGGTGATGGTGGCAACCCAAGATATGCTCAATTAGCTTACCCTAATGGTGTATGGATAGATGCTCTTGGAAATATTTTCATCTCTGATGGTAGCAATAACAGAATCAGGGAAATTACCTACCCTGTTGTTACAGGTATCGACCCTACTGCAACCGTTGCAGATCCTGCAATTTCAGCAGGTGGTTTTTCAACTAATCCATCAGCAGGTTCGCTCGACATCAACAGTGCTACAAATGCTAATAATGCTAGTATCTATCCAAATCCATCAGAAGGTGTATTTAACCTAAATGTTGCTCCCGTTCAGGTAGGTGGTAAAATCGAAATTACCAATGTTGTTGGCGTAACAGTTTATACAACAACTGTAAGTGACCAGAAATCACAGATTGACCTTACTAAAATGGCTTCAGGAATTTATACCCTTACTTTACATTCGCCAATGGGCATTTATACTCAAAAGCTTACGATTGCTAAATAATTTTTCAGAAGAAGAAAATATACTAAAAATGCTCCCGATTGGGGGCATTTTTAGTATATTTGAATTAGATTACTCTAATAACAGGCAATCAAACCCCTACCTTTTTATCAAAAAAAAAATGCAAAAACCTTTGCAAAAGATATTTACAGATATGAAACCTTTATACTCCACTACTCGTTTTTTGATCTTAATATACCTATTCCTAATGGTCTCCCATTCCATAATGGCACAAGGTGGTATTATTACCTCACTGGCAGGAAATGGAATTACCCAGTATATCGGCGATGGCTGGCCAGCTACCTCCTACTCACTTGCTGAACCTATGGGTATATGTGTTGATAAATTAGGTACAATCTATGTTTCGGACAATGCAGATTCAAGAATACGCAAAATAGACATTCACGACACTTTATATACAATTTGTGGCAAATCGGGCATACCAGGGTATTTGGGTGATAACGGCCCCGCAACCTCTGCCTCGTGCAAAAACCCCACAAGCCTATGTTTCGACACGTCTGGCAACCTACTTATTGCCGACCAACTCAATCATGTAATTAGAAAGATAAATCTAAGTACAGGTATAATTAATACTTTATGCGGAATAGGTTTTTCAGGATTTGTTGGCGACAATGGTCCGGCCACTGATGCCCGTCTGGATCAACCTACAGGAATTTGTTGTGACAATAAAGGCAATATATTTATCGCAGACAAATTAAACCATGCAATCCGCCGGATAGATGGGGCCACTGGTATTATTACTACAGTAGCAGGCAATAACAATGCAGGTTTCTTTGGCGATAATGGGCCAGCTACTTTGGGTAAATTGTCCTTCCCTTCATCCGTAACTGTTGACAATTCGGGCAACCTGTTTATTGCTGACTATGGTAATAGCAGGATAAGAAAAGTGAATAATGCTACCGGTATTATTTCCACCATAGCAGGTAATGGCCATAGCACATTTACTGGCAACAATGGCCCGGCCAGTGCAGCAACACTCAACAGACCTACTGCAGTATTCATGAGCAAACATGGTGTTTTATATATTTCAGACTATGGCAATGACCAGATAAGGACAATAAACCAACAAGGCATTATTAATGCATTTGCCGGGACTGGTGGCACCGGATATAGCGGTGATGGCGGCCCTGCTACTGCCGCCCGAATTTATGGCCCACAGGGCATATTCGTTGATGATTCTGAGTATGTATACTTTGCTGATGCTACTAATTCAGCTATCAGAAAAGTTTCGCCCCTACCTACAAAAATTTCTGATATTGGCACTATAACTGATTGCCACATCTACCCTAACCCAACCCATGGCATTGTACAAGTACAAATCAACAACCTTATTGATGAAGCGATGATAACTGTCTACAATTGTATGGGCCAGTTAGTTTTTGAATCAAAAATAGAAAAGCCATATGCTCAATTAGATCTTAGCCAGCAAACAAAAGGTATTTATTACCTTCAACTAAAAACCACTCAGGGAATGACAACACAAAAACTGATAATAAATTAAGACTTCAAAATTTCATCCTGCCAAAAACTGGGCAACTGGTAATAAAAAACGGAGTAAAATTGAAGCTTACCGTCAAAATAACCCACAAGTGTGAGGAAAGGCAACATTTGCAAAAATTAAGTCTTCCTGATTTCAATAGTTTTTATAAATTTGAGAGTTTAAGTAATAACCAGTTCCTTTACTCAAGGTAATAACCATTATTTATGATTTTATCGAATAATATGAATACCGTTAAAATATTTGCCCTTCTTGCTTTCAGTGCTATTCAAAGTGTATCATTTGCACAAGACAGGTATGAAGACCCAAATGTAGGGTACAAATACAATCAGAAAACCATTCACAACCAATATCCGTGTGCTGAATGTGCTGTATTTGACAATAACGGCAACGATCTTCGTGGATTTGTAAATACCACAAAAAAGGATGCAATATCTAAGGCTGCCAAGGTAGCAGATGCTTCAAATAATACCTGGGGATATGTAGCTGTAAAAAACGCTAAAGTACCCTCAGTAAACAAAAAAGGTGACCTTGATTATACCCAGTCATTTGATGTCAATGAAGCCATGTACCTGGCTTCAGGCACAGAAAAGGCTACCTGGTGGGCAAGAGAATGCAATTCACCCAAAGGACCACTGGTACATATAAAAACTGAAAACTCCGACAAACTGAGCATCCCTAATGTGAAGTACACAGAAATGCTTCATGAATTTGAATCGAAAAAAATAACCCTTGTTGAATACTATAATGGCACATACAACCAATTTGATTACGACTTCCTTTTCAAAAACTATATCCTGATGCCTGCTGGCACAATAAAGGATGTGAATACTTACAAAAACATTGTAGATTTTTACAATGATTTTTTGAGTAAATTTTCATCAACAAGCGACCCACTAATTGAGAACAAATCATTTATTACCTGCCTGGCTGTTAACAATGTAAAATACCTCGCTTATTTCAATGTTACTAATAATAAACTTGCCGGTAATCTTGAAATTGCTGATATCCAATACGATCGTGATCGTGATACAGTAATCCACAACACTTTCAAAAAACTAACCGGTAAAACCGTTTTTGTATATGGCAATGAGCTGTTTGGCATGGAAAAGAAAATGATTACTTATGGCAGGTTGCACAACATTAAATTAATTCGACGCAAAACTACCGACAGCAAACTGTTCAACGACGAGAAATAATTCCCGAATAAGAAAGTATTATAAAATCCCCCAAGCCACCCTGAAATGGGTGGCTTATTTATTTTGCAAATTCCCATGTTTAATGCACTACGTGATGCCTGGAAAAAGTGCGTATGCCTATTCCATACGACGCTAATATAAATTCCTCATTTAAAGTTATTCCCAATTGGTGGAAAAGTTGACACCTATACCTGAGTTTGGTCTGCAATTTACTCGGTAATTTCATTCCACATTTATTAGCCAGTCAATAAAACAAATAAAGAGATGAAAGTAATGATTATAATGGGTTCGCAAACAGATGATGTTATCATGCAGGAATGCAGTAAGTGGCTCACCTGGTTCCAGATACCCCATGAAATGGTAGTAGCCTCAGCACATAGAAACCCTGATAAAGTGAGAGACCTGATGGTAAATGCGCAAACCAATGGCTTTGGTGTTATTATAGCAGCCGCTGGTATGGCCGCAGCACTACCAGGTGTTTGTTCGGCATATACATCTTTGCCTGTATTGGGTGTTCCTCTTGATGGTGGCCTACCAGGTGGCATTGATGCCCTTTACAGCATCGTACAGATGCCTGCTGGCCTTCCTGTGGGCACATTAGCCGTAGGCAAGGCTGGAGCACGCAATGCAGCTGCCCTCGCAGCACGAATACTAGCACTTAGAGATAACAAGGTTGCTAAGAAATTGGAGGAATTCAAGGCCAATGACTATAGGATATAGCCAAGCATAAATGGGCTTTATTCAGTTAGCCTTTTGTCAATTGATTAAAAAGTAAACACGAAATATTTGGCAGGCAATTTGTATGTATTAATTAACCCTTAAAATCAAACACATTGACAGAAGCAATCATTAACCTCGAAACAGTTAATCCCATAGAGTTTTTTGGGATTAACAACAGCAAATTTGAAATCCTTAAGAAAAAATTCCCCCTTTTGAAGCTGTTATCAAGAGGCTCTCAAATAAAAATTACCGGTCAGCCCGATGATGTGGCGGCTGCTCAAGTGAAAATTGCCCAGATAGTAATGTATCTGGAACGTAATGGTCACCTCTCTGATAATTATTTCTCCAAAATACTTGGGGATGAAGAAAACGGAGATACCGGAAATGAAGACCCAGCCACCAACGATATTCTAGTTTTCGGGCCCAATGGACGTGTAATTCGTGCCAAAACCCAAAACCAGAAACTGATGGCACAGGCATCAGACAAGAATGACATCATTTTTGCCATTGGCCCTGCAGGTACCGGTAAAACCTATACAGCGGTGGCACTGGCTGTAAGGGCTTTGAAAAACAAGAGTGTTAGGAAGATTATCCTTACCCGCCCAGCCGTAGAGGCCGGCGAAAGCCTTGGCTTCCTGCCAGGTGACCTAAAGGAGAAAATAGACCCCTATTTAAGGCCGCTTTACGATGCACTTGATGACATGATACCCAGCGACAAGCTGAACTATTATATGGCCAACCGCATCATAGAAATAGCCCCGCTAGCCTATATGCGTGGACGCACCCTCGATAATGCCTATATAATACTGGATGAGGCACAAAACGCCACCGAACTGCAACTTAAAATGTTCCTGACACGTATTGGGGCATCGGCCAAAGCAATCATCACCGGCGACCTTACCCAAATTGACCTGCCTAAAAACCAAAAATCAGGCTTATTTAAGGCTACCCGTATATTACAGAACATTGAAGGCATTACGATGATAAAACTCGATGAGGCCGATGTGGTGCGCCATAGGTTGGTGAAGATGATCATCAGAGCCTATGATAAGGACCATGCCCACGAGGAGGAACTAGAAGAAAAGAGAAAAAAGGAATTGACCCCAAGAGCCTAAAAGCCCCTACAGGCGCGGGTTTGAACACAAAACCCACCACAATAAGAAATATCTGTTTTGGTGTGAAAATTTATTTTGTCATTCACAGGAAATGCCTATCTTTGCACTCCCAAAACGGGCAGGTGTGGTAGCTCAGTTGGTAGAGCAAAGGACTGAAAATCCTTGTGTCGGGGGTTCAATTCCCTCCCACACCACCAGCAAATAGCCCCAAATTATTGATAATCAATGATTTGGGGTTTATTA
>CAIWHI010000588.1 GCA_903912435.1 uncultured Bacteroidota bacterium
AAATCCTTAACTTAATGACATTGCCCGGAGGGGTAACATTATTTCAGAGAATGCAACAGCCTTGCCCTTTCCCCCGGCCTGAAGGCCAGCATTACTTAAAAATATCTGCAAATAGTTTTAATGGAACCTCCGGAAATTACTGTCAGAAAAAGTCGGATACGACACCCTCTCCTTTGCCTGCCCACCGTGGTGGGGAGAGGGCCGCGGTGAGGCCTCCTGTCGGCTATCCAATTTTACCAAAAACCATACTTGTCAATGGCATAGGGCCGGGGTCAGGCCTCTGATTGACTATCAAATTTTTTGAACAATGGCCCTCATAAGCCGAACTTGTCAATAGCAAAGGACAAGGGGGAGACCTATGCCCCACCAAACCCCTAAACGCAAGAAAGGCTACCGAAATCCGGTAGCCTTTCTTCTATTATAATTTAAATACGATTAATAAACAACTAACTTCTTAGTCTGTGACTGGCTACCGGTTGATACCTGAACCATATAAAGACCTTTCACTGATATTGCAGATTGGGGAATAAGTATATGAGCCTCGCCTCCACTTACCACTTCACTTGTTGTATATACTACTTTACCGGTTACATCAGTTACAATTACATTCGCATTACTATTTAATGCATCCTTAACAACTACATACGCATCATTCGAAGTAGGGTTAGGAATTATAGCAATGTCCATATTCTTCATATTTACACTACTTACATCAGCAGGGATTGGGCTGAAGTAAATATTATCCATATAGAAATTGTTACCTGTGGAATAGAAATAATTGAACTTATTTGTGTCATTTACACTTGGCCAATATCTCCAGCAGAATACAGTGTATTTTGTTCTTGCTGCAACTGGTATTGGAATTGTAGTTGTAGACCAATCAGTTTCATATTGTGGCGTATAAGCTGTAGAAACAGCTCCCTTATTGGCAATTTGTGCTTTACCTAATTTAGCAAGTGATTTCCATGTTTTTGATGAGTCGGTAGAGTAAAGGATTTGCAATGTATCATTCATATCCCTGATGTTACCTGTGCGTGAAGCACCAGAAAATGCATAATTCAAATTACACTTTCCAGTAGCCATTGAGGTCAAATCAACTGGTATACTGAAGAAATCATCAAAATCACCAACTGGCCTACCAGTAAGATTGGTCGGGAAACTCCTGTCATCAAAGCCCTTGTACATAATACAAGAATGATCATGGAAACCAACGTTATCATTCAACTCCCATGCAAAATTATTATTGTAGTAATTAAATAATGGCCATTTAGCCCTGTCACCAGATACATTAAAGTCCTGAATATAACCTTCCGGACTCTTTCCTGTCAAATCAGCAACGAATGCAGCAGTTGTGTTTGTAGTAGTTGTTGTACCAGAATTATTTCCAGTTGCAGCAAGTGTAACTGATACCCAGCCTGGTTCAGAAAAAGAATTATTAACATTACTAACCACATTATTACCTGTAGTACCAGTGGATGAGGCACTAGCTGTAGGTTGGTTGGCACCATTGCTGAATGTCCAGTTTACCGAAGTTACAGTATCATTCCAGCATTGGCTGGTAAACTTAAGATTTACGCCTGGGCAGGTAAAATAAGTATTAACACCAGTAGAAGGATTTTTAACAGAAAAATCAACAACAGGAGGTAAATCGGGCATTGGGTCTAATGCACCAGTATAAATTAGGTTGGTATCACTGCAGAGATTCTTCCTACCTGCCAAATCATCATTAAGTGAACCACGCATACGCTCAACCTGTCCTTTTGTAAACATTACCTTACAGGTGGCATAGTTCATGATGTTTTGTTCATTAGCAGTATCCGGGTAATTAACCAATGAATCTGCACCGGTAGAACTAGTATAAATTTTGAAATAATTTTGAGAACATACTGTATCAAAAAGATTGCAACAACCTAAACAGCCATCTGTAATCGGGGTGTCGTCAACATCATCATCGTCACCACATGAACCTGAATAGTTAGTTCCTGGATCATGACTTGGGCCAGGGGTATTTGTATGACCAAATGTATGACTCAAGCCAAGTATATGCCCCATTTCATGGTCTATACTACCACCTGATGCAGATGCACCATATGCTGCCGCATCGCCTAAAAATGAATAATTCGTAATGATACCATCGTAATATGGATTAGAAGCTGCTGATGATGGTGGAGTTGCATAAGCAACAATAATTCCACCTGGAGTTTGAGCTCCAATACGAGCAATTGTCCATATGTTTACATAGCTGGTAGGAGGCCATTGGTCCATTTTAGCCTGGTCATCACCACCAAAAGTGAGGTAAGAAAATCTGTGCGTAATTCCCTTTGTAGGATTACCCTGAGGATCT
>CAIWHI010000589.1 GCA_903912435.1 uncultured Bacteroidota bacterium
AGTCAGGAGAAACGAACAACATCTAGGAATTATTATCCGTTTCGGATGAACCTGCGGAACATGGCTGACATGATTTTTTTGTTTGTAGGCTTAGGAATGTTGTTTAATCTCGATAATGGGTAATGCCTACTGAGAGTGAGTTATCCAACCCGTTGCCATTGATAAATGTGGTTTATATGGTACTTGATACAAAAAATTTGATAGCCAATCAGAGGCCATACACCGACCCTCTGCCATTGACAAGTATTGTTTTATGGTACTTGTGTTGTAAAATTTAGATAGCCAATCAGAGACCTCACACCAGCCCTCTCCAGAGGAGAGGGCGTCGTATCCGACTTTTTCTGACAGTAATTTCTGGTGACTTGGTGATTTTGACCTTGTCATTTTCAAAGAACTTTTTTGCAACAAATTTTTTACTCCAAAGGGAAAGGGTGCCCTATCCCGATGTTTCTGACAGTATTTTTTGGAGGCTTGGTATTTCCAGCCATGTCATTTTCAACTTTATATCAATAAAAAAGCGGCTAGAGCCGCTTTTTTATTGATATAATATCTTTTGTGGTTAAAACTTGACTATGAGGTAGAAAACCACAGGTGATGAAAAGCCTGCTGTTGTAATGGTAGGCTTGGTTGATGTTTCAGTGGTTGACTTACTTGATCCTGAACCAAAATTGACGGTTTGGGTTACATCGATAGTGCGTTTGTCTGTTCCTGATACAAAATAATAACTAGCTTCAGTGCCTATCAATATGCGCTCTGTAAGGTGATACCTCAACCAACCCATAGCACCGCCACCTAAATTACTAATGATGTCTTTGGTTTCGGTAGTTACAGTATCTCCCGAACTAACAGTGTTCTTGGTATTATCATTATTCATATCACTAACCAAGTCGAGACCTACACCTGCACTCCATTTATCAGAAAGCTTGAATGCTTTTTCAATGCCCAACCTACAATGCAGGTCATTGATTTTAGTAGTGGTTTCACTTATCCCATCATTATTATAGGTAGAACTATAGGTATAACCCAATCCTAATCTTAATCCCCAACCTGTCCTTTTTGAACTTATGGAATAATTGAGCAGATACGGATTAAGAGCAGTAGTGGAATTAGTATTATTGAAATTGAGTACTTGTTTAATAAGTCCGTTTATCTGCACTCCTACAAATTGTTCTACATCTCTATTTTTTTTAGTTCCGGGTGGTTCTGGTGTTCCTGATTCATTTTGGGCAAATGAGTTTCCATAGCATCCCATAAGCATGATTACAGCTAATATCGTCTTTTTCATCTTTTAGTCAATTACTTTGAATGGATTTGAGAATTTTGCGTCTACGACTGTAGTATAATCAGTGAAAGTATTTAAGAAAGCTATAATAGCCTGCTTTTCGTTGTCACTAATGTTCATAGCACGTGCATTACCATCCTTGTCTTTCAATAATGGGTCAAGGTTTGGAGAATTCTTAATGTTGTGGCTATAATGCTCTAATACATCGTTCAAAGTAGCGTATCTGCCATCATGCATATAAGGAGCAGTAAGTGCTACATTGCGCAGATTAGGAATACGGAAAGTACCCTGCTCAGATTTATTGGCAGAAATAGTGCCACGGCCATTGTCGGCATAATTTTCGTCAAGACCAATATCTTTAAAGTTATTAAAGCCGTAGTAACCACCAAAGCTGCTGCTGTGGCAGGTAGCACAGTTGTATTTATTGGTAAACAAAGACATACCCTGCAGTTCTAATGCGGTCATAGCTTCTTTATTACCATTATTATACTGATCGAACCTTGAATTGCTAGAGTTTATTGACCTCATAAATATGGCAATAGCACTAGAAATACGCTCATTAGTAACCTGGTTGTCTCCAAAGGCATTCTGGAACAATGGTGAATAATAGGCCAGGGCAGATAATTTTGCAGGCAAATAACTTTCATCAGTTACGCCCATTTCCACATGGTTGGTCAATGGGCGAATGGCCAGATGATTAAGGTTATTTTCGCGGCCGTCCCAAAATAATGAGGTGGCGAAACCAATATTATTAAAGCCTATAGAATTCCTTTTGGTGAGCTTACCTTCAAAGCCCACGCTTAAGGTTTTATTATCAGCAAAGCCTAATGCCTGCTTATGGCAACTACCACAACTTACAGCATTATTAATAGATAAGTGCCCGTCGTAAAACAGTACTTTACCTAGAGTGGCTACTCTATTCAAACTATCGGTGAATGCACCACCTCCATTATTTGGATAAAATTCTTCTGTGGTGGCAGGCAATACAAGTGATACAGTTTTTAATGCACTTGTTCCTGTATTTTTTTTGCATGAATAGGCTACTACTACCAGCACAGCCATTGTAAGTAAGGTTACTGTCTTTTTCATAAGGCACTAATTTTATAAGTTAAGGCAACAAAATTTTAGATTGTAGTAAAAATACACTTTTTATTATACCAAAAAAATAATTTTATAAGCTTTGGGAAAAAGTATAAGCTTCTAGTTAATAAAATCACTAATTGTAGCAAAAAAAAATCTTTTGGTCTCTTATTTTAGTCAATTGTCCCCTTTGCCAATACCTGAGTGATTTATAAACGCCACCAATCTCAAATTATTGCATTCATTCTGTTGATAATTTTTCAATCTTGAAAGCACAAAAAAAGTGCCCTGTACTTTTTAGATACAAGGCACCGATAATCAACCCTTCCTCTTTCACTCCCCACATCCAATTTCCTCACCACCTATTCCTGCCCATCGCCTACATTGTCGGTATTGATACCATAATAATACATGCCCTGGTAGCCCGGATAAAAGCCTGCAATCTGTAGGCTCTTACTACCCGAAACTACTTGCTGTAGATCATTTAGTGTATTAATCACTTTGTTATTGATAGATATAATTATGAATCCCTGATGCATCTGGGTTTGTTTAGCAATGGCTCCTTTACCAATATCGGTAACCAATATCCCACTATTTAGATTGTAATTTGCTTTTTCCTTGCTGCTAAGTACCCTGTAGGTGGCTCCCAGGGGTTTATTGTTATTTTCTGTCAGGTTGGTTAGCTGCACATTTACTGTAGCTTTATTGCCGTTGCGACTGTATACAATGCTCACATTGTCGCCGGGCTGGTAACGGGCTATCTGGCCTTGTAGCTCGGGCTGGGTATTAACA
>CAIWHI010000590.1 GCA_903912435.1 uncultured Bacteroidota bacterium
CCATCAATAGTAAAATTATGCCTGCCTAAATCGGTTTTATACCTGCCAAATTTTGATGTAGTCAAATTGGGAACTAAACCCGTACCTCCCCACATCATATTAAACTCTGCCACATAAGCATGTGCCAAGGCTGAATCCTGAACCACAACAACATTATTATAATCCCAGTTAAACTGCTGCACATACCAATTAAGACAACCTGTCCACACTATTGCATCATCAGGGTTATTTGACCCTGCATCAATTACGACAAACTTATTGTGCATAATGGTATAGTTACTGCCCTGGGGGCTGGCAAGTGTCTGTATATTGGTATCTATAAGGTCAAGGCCTGAATTACCATTACTACCCTCATAAATCCATCTTACCTTAACGCCCCTGGCGAATGCGCTATTAATAGCATTAGCTATTTTAGGTGCAAAGACAGTATCTAAAGTGGCATTACTAAAACTAATTGTTTTATCAAAATCGTATACACAAATATCCAATGAATACTTTGCCCTGCCAAGATAGGCTGCTAATGTATCGGCAATACAATTATTTAGATACACTGCATTTACACCAGTAGCAACAGTTGTATCCACAGGTTGGTTAAAATAATACCTGATCTTATTTCCTGCGTCTGCCCTGTTAGTAATTAATAACAAACAGAATATTGCGCAACATTTTATTGAAAACAAAAGCCCCCTCATATCAAACAAGATTAAGGGGGCAAGGTATTTTCAATATTCTGATTAGAAAACTTAGGTAGATTATGATTCCATTATTAAATTGTTTAAGCACTTAAGGCATTTATCGCCTCAATCAACTTACGCTCTTCTTCCTTTTTATTTACATCATGCTTCATAAAGGTTTTGCCGGTAACAACTTCATACAACTCTATATAACGCTCTGATATCTGGCCTACAACTTCTTCGGTCATTTCAGGTATCTGCTGACCTTCTTTGCCCTGGAAACCATTATCCATTAGCCACTCACGCACAAACTCTTTAGATAACTGCCTTTGCTGCTCGCCCTTCTTCTGGCGCTCATCGTAACCGTCAATATAAAAATACCTTGATGAATCGGGGGTATGAATTTCGTCGATAAGGTAGATGGTATCGCCAATGTGGCCAAACTCGTATTTTGTATCAACCAAAATTAGTCCACGGTCTTTAGCCATTTCACGGCCACGCTCAAACAGGGCTAACGTATACTTTTCAATTTGCTCATATTCTTCTTTGGACACCAGCCCACTACTGATGATTTCTTCACGAGAAATATCTTCATCATGGCCTTCGTGGGCTTTGGTGGTAGGGGTAAGTATGGGCTTAGGAAAAAAGTCATTTTCCTTCATACCATCAGGCATTGTTACCCCGCAGATTGTACGAAGACCTGACTTGTAAGTGCGCCATGCATGACCTGTAAGATTACCACGAACTACCATTTCAACAGGATAGGTATCGCATTTCAGACCAATGGTTGCATTAGGCAAGGGAACATTAATCATCCAGTTAGGCACTATATCCCTGGTTGCGTTCAGAAACTGGGCTGCAATCTGGTTCAGCACCTGGCCTTTATAAGGTATAGGGCGTGGGAGCACCACATCGAAAGCCGAAATACGGTCGCTAACAATCATCACCAAATGCTTATCGTTAATGGTATAAACGTCACGAACTTTTCCTTTGTAAAAATTTGTTTGACCCGGTAGTTGCATATTGTTAGGTTGATTTCAGGGGTTTTAAAATTGGGGTGCAAAGATAAGTTTAAGGTTGATAAGTTGAGAATAGGGTACATTGAAAATATCTATTTTAGGTACTATTTAAAGAAATTAGGGTCAAATAGGACAAAATAATGACCCTAAAAGGATAATTAATGCCAGATTAACGAAAATACCATCCAGATTTCAAATCAGAAACTTAGAATTAATAGTAATTGAGTATTAACTTGCCGCCATGCAAGCTAGTATTTCAGATGCAGTGGTGAAGGGTGTTTTGGTAGGGCTTTTTATGGCGATTTCGGTAGGGCCCACTTTATTTGCAGTTATTAAATATAGTTTAAGCCATGGGTATAAAGCAGGATGGGCATTTATACTTGGTGTATCAGTAAGCGATATAATATATGTTACCCTTGCCAATGTGGCTGCTGCATGGCTTAGCTACCTGGCTCCCTACGAAAAGCATATAGCTATAGGCGGGTCGGTGATACTGATGATTATGGGTATTACCAGTTTTCTGAAAAAGCAAACCCCTGCCCAAAATGCAGGTGATAATATCAATATATCCAGCAGTGATTTCTTCAAAATATGGCTGGGAGGTTTTTTGTTGAATTCGCTTAACCCCGGTGTACTCATTACATGGCTGGGTGCAGTGACCCTCACAGCAGCAAAGCCCGGTCTATACCGCTTTTTCCTATTTGGAACCTGCCTGGCTATTATTTTAAGTATTGACTTCTCAAAAGTATTTCTCGCAGATAAGATTAAGGGATTTCTTACACCACGCAGGATTGTGCTGGTAAACAGGTTTTCAGCAATTTGCCTGTTTAGTATTGGTCTGGTACTGATGATTGGTACGCTGGTAAATATGCAGTCGAAGAAAACCAATGAAAAGAACCAGATAGACCAGATATTGTCGAAATAGAGGGGGAATAGTTTTAAATAAATATTTTAGCTATTTTTTAAAATAAAGACCAATTATCATTACGGCCAATGCCATAAAAAAGGCAAAAAACCATTGAATCATGTCTGTCTTTGCTTGAGCCACATCTTCTTTTGTCGCCAATATCTTTACATTTTGCCCATTAGCATCCTTAATTTTTGAATCGACAAATGTAACAAGTGCTTCAGCTTCCTTTTCGCCCAATTTTTCTTTGAGTATTTGGAATAACTGAATGTCGGTAGTAGTGATGGTCATTATTGCGATTTTTCAGTGTAAAGTTGCAATATTATATACAGACAAAAAATAGGTTACTTTTTTGCATGAGATTTTTAAATAAAAAGCATAATAGTCAAAACTAACATAGCGAAGAAACATACTGATTTATCTAAATAACAAGATTCAAGTAGTTATTCAAGAAAATGCCCCATGCGCTCTTTTGGAACACATGGGGCAAGATAACACACACACTATTACTCTTTTATAAACTTCTTAGTGATTACTTTCTTAGTGGCCTCATCGGTAAGCTGCACATAGTAGACACCTGGTGCAAAACTGCTTACATCAATGCCACTAGCCAATTGCGGATAAGGCAACATGTATATGGTACGACCTACCGCATTGGTGATGGTAACATAATAGGCCACCATGTTAGGATTGCTGAACGTGAAGAAAATATGGTCCTTTGTTGGGTTTGGATATACATTGTAATCTCCCAACTCCTGACTCAGCTCGTTGATACCTGTAGCATCCTTTACTACAAACTGGCCCATTAATCCGCCATCTTCGTGCGGAGCCATATGGCAATGGTACATGAAAGGATGTGTAGCATCTGCATAATCATCAAACTTAGCTACGAAGG
>CAIWHI010000591.1 GCA_903912435.1 uncultured Bacteroidota bacterium
CAAATGCGAACTCTCTGATTTGAATCGCTTAGCCACCGCACTGGTTGAAAACATGCATCCCCCATTCAATAAACCCCTCGCGCAATTCAACTACCCTAAAACAACAATAGTCACCTTTGGCCAAAACTTATTGTTCCCGAAAGTGATAAGGAATCAGAAATTGGCTGCGTAAGATTAATATATATTCATTGGTTGTTTACATTATATAACCATTTAATCTTCTGTAAAAAACTGACATTAAATGAGGTAGAACGTGCGGGACTCCCCTCCTGTTTTTAGGAGGGGACGTATAAATGAACTGGAACAGTTCATTTATACTGGGGTGGTTGAGGCGAGGTTAGCAAGCGAATCCGGCTAACCGTACTCCAACCACCCCAGTCAACTGCCTCTTGGCAGAGGCCGTCGACATCCCCTCCTAAAAACCTACCGTGTACACACAAGTATTTTATTTACATTTGAGGATGATTAGCGCAAATTATAAATATATATTAAAAGATCCTCGATTAGGAAGTCGAGGGTTAGAACTTAATAATGGTCTATTTGTAAATTCTATACATAGTATACAACAAATAGCTTCTTCACGAGCCCAACAAGTAGCATTCTACCGTTTTTTGAATAATGATAAGGTTACAGAGGATGCACTAATTGAAGAACTGTCTGATAGATGTAATAAATTGTGTAAGGATAAAGTTGTTTTGGCAATTCAGGACACGACTGAAATTAACCTGAGCTCACATAAAAACAGAATTGATAAAACTTCGGGCATAGGCGACCTAGCTGATGGTAAGAACGGTCTAGGATTCATGATACATCCCTCTTTAGTAGTTGATGCAAATACGTGTTTTCCGATTGGATTTTCGCATATTAAGGTATGGAATAGGGATATAGACATGGCTGACAAGCATGAGCGGGATTATAAGAGCTTACCAATAGAAGAAAAAGAATCGAACAAGTGGCCTCAAACCAGCCAAGAAACCAAGGACAATCTAAAAGATGCCAAGGCAATTATAATAGTACAGGATAGGGAAGGCGATATTTATGAACAGTTTGTCCAAGTGCCGGATGAAAAGACATTTTTATTGATAAGGTCAAAGAATGACCGTCGCATACAGGGTAATGAAAAATTATGGGATGCATTGAGCAATGCAAGGGTAATGGGACATTATGAAGTAGAAGTTGAATCTGACCATAGGCGCAAAACATCTGCCAGGACTGCTATTGTGGAGGTAAGGTGTGTAAAGGAAACAATCCTACGACCCAAAAACCATATAAATAAAGAACTACCGCGATCTATAGAATTGTATGCAATTGAAGCGAAAGAAGTTAATACCAAGGTTGAAAGCCCAATTCATTGGCGCATTGTAACAACTTGGCCTGTACAAGATTTTACTGGGTGTAAATGTGTATTGCAATGGTATACATGGAGGTGGCTAATAGAAGAGTTATTTAGAACACTAAAAAAGGAAGGTTATAATATAGAAGCAAGTGAGCTGGAGAATCCATGGGCTATAAGGAAGCTGGCTATCATGATAATGGACGTAATTATCAAGTTGATGCAAATGAGAATAGTATATAATGAACCAGAAGGCGAACCCTCACCGCCTACAGGAACCGTATTTAGCGAGGAAGAACAACAATGTCTTAGAGAAATAACTAAGAAATATGAGGGGAAAACACTGAAATTAAAAAACCCATATGCTGTTGATACATTAAAATGGGCTGTATGGTCAATTGCTAGATTGGGTGGATGGAAAGGGTATAATTCTCAGAGACCCCCAGGAATGACTACACTACAAATTGGGTTGGGCAAATTCTACGACATTTACGATGGATATGAACTTATAAAAGATGTGTGTACACGGTAGCCTAAAAACAGGAGGGGAGTTCCATCATTTCCTATTCAATTGATTTTCAATCAATTACATTTACATTTATAATTTAACCATAATACTTTACCACCCCTCACCAAACCCAATATTCACCTCAATCTCAACAATCCACCACAATAAGTAGCTTCAAAAATCCTTCTCACCAATTTCCCCTGCAAATAGCTTATATTTGCGTACCAATGAATCTTGAGGTTTTGCAGGGCTTGTACCAGAATGATATCCGCATAAAACAAATTGCGGCTGGAATCGCATTGCCCGGACATAAATTAAGGGTATACCTCGATAATCTTAGAGGATCTTCAATCAACTTTATTGCTGCAGGTTTGTGGGGCTTAAGTGATGTAAATCACGTGTTTATCTTAAATGACAAAGAAGATGCAGCCTATTTCCACAACGACCTGGAACAACTGACCAAGGGGCTGGATATTTTCTTTTTCCCCGATTCTTTTAAGCGGTCAGGTGTATATACTGAATTGAATAGCAGCCATGTGATGCTGCGTACAGAGGCATTGACCAAGTTTACAGGCAAGTCGTCGGCAACAGGTAAGGGCACTATTAATAAAAAGGTAATAGTAACTTATCCCGAGGCCCTGTTCGAAAAAGTAGTGAACCCTTCTTCGCTGGCTAATAATATGATCAGCATCAAGGTGGGCGAAAACCTGAAGGTGGATGCCATACTGGAGCAGTTTATTACCCTGGGTTTTAAGCGGGAGGATTTTGTTTATGAGCCTGGGCAGTTTGCTATGAGGGGTGGTATCCTGGATATTTATTCTTTTGGCAATGAGCACCCCTACCGTATCGAACTCTTTGATACTGAGGTAGATAGCATACGTATCTTCAACCCCGAGTCGCAACTGAGCGAACGCAAACTGATGCAAGTAAATATCCTGCCTAATATTGAAACCCGTTTCGAAACCAAGGAAAAGGTGAGCCTGCTTGACTACCTGCCTGAGAATACCATAATTTGGGCTAAGGACCTCAGCTTTGTGACCGGTAAGCTCTCTAAAATGGCTAATGACCTGCCCGAAAAAATGGATAAGGGACAAGTAGCCATAGACCATGATGAAGACTGGCTAAAGGAATTTAACAGGGCCGATTTTGAAACCGAGGGCAACTGGATAGAAAAAATAAAGAAACGACACCTTATAGAGTGGTTCAACCATTCTCTGGAAAAAGTAACCGGCGATGCCATAGATGCCACCTTTAAATATGCCACTGAAGACCAGCCGGTTTTCAACAGGCAGTTTAATATGCTGATTGGCGATCTGCAAAAACGTATTTCTCAAAAATATGTGGTCTACATATTTGCAGAGAACCCCAAGCAATTGGAGAGGTTGAGGAGCATTTTCGATGACCTCAATGCTGGGATTCTTTTTGTACCTGTACCTACAGCCATAAGCAAGGGTTTTATAGACCATGACAAAAAGGCTGTTTGCTATACCGACCACCAGATTTTCCAGCGTTACCATAAGTACAATGTAAAGCAGGCATACAGTAAAGGTAAGGCACTGACCCTAAGGGCTTTGAGAGAGCTTACCCCAGGCGATTATGTAACCCATATAGACCATGGTGTGGGTGTGTATAGCGGGCTGCAGAAAATAGAGGTGAATGGCAATATGCAGGAGGCCATCCGCATTATCTATAAGGATAATGATGTACTTTATGTGAACATCAACTCCCTGCACAAGATAACCCGCTATACAGGCAAGGAAGGAGCAATGCCAAGGGTGAATAAACTGGGCAGTGATGCATGGCAGAAACTAAAGAGCAAGACCAAGAAGCAGGTAAAAGATATTGCTGCCGACCTTATAAAGCTATATGCCAAACGCAAGGCATCAGTAGGATTTGCATTTTCGCCGGACAGCTATATGCAAACCGAGTTGGAAGCCTCTTTCTTTTATGAGGATACCCCCGACCAGGGCAAGGCTACTGCCGATGTGAAGCGTGACATGGAATCTCCTGCGCCAATGGATAGGCTGATTTGCGGTGATGTGGGTTTTGGTAAAACAGAAATTGCAGTTCGTGCGGCTTTTAAGGCTGTTGCAGATAGTAAACAGGCAGCCATCCTGGTGCCTACTACCATCCTGGCCTTCCAGCATTTCAATACTTTTAGTGAAAGGCTTAAGGAATTCCCATGTAATATAGAATATGTAAATAGGTTTAAGTCGGCAAAGGAGAAGAAGGAGATTTTCAAGAAACTCGAAGAAGGCAAGATTGATATCATCATTGGTACCCATGGCATACTGGCTAAGGATGTGAAATTCAAGGACCTGGGGATATTGATTATTGATGAGGAGCAAAAATTTGGTGTGGGTGCTAAGGAGAAATTGAGGGAGCTTAAGGCTAGTGTGGATACACTAACCCTAACGGCAACACCAATTCCCCGTACCTTGCAATTCAGCCTGATGAATGCCCGTGACCTGAGTATTATCAATACTCCCCCACCCAACCGCCAACCGGTGCAAACTGAGGTAATGGTGTTTGATGAGTATGCCATAAGGGATGCCATCTATTTTGAAACCGAGCGTGGCGGACAGGTATTTTTTATCCATAACCGGGTACAAAGCCTTCCCGAAATGATGACACTGCTCAAAAACCTGTGTCCTGACCTAAGCATAGGTATGGCTCATGGGCAAATGGAAGGCCATCAGTTGGAGGATGCCTTATATAAATTCATTGAGCGGCAGTATGATGTACTGTGCTGTACCAATATTGTAGAGAGCGGTGTGGATATTGCCAATGTGAATACCATAATCATTAATAATGCCCACCAGTTTGGATTGAGCGACCTGCACCAGTTGCGTGGCCGTGTGGGCAGGAGCAATAAAAAGGCATTCTGTTACTTACTGGCACCACCAATGAGCCTGTTACCAGGTGATAGCCGCAAGAGGTTGCAAACCCTGGAGCAGTTCAACGAACTGGGCTCTGGTTTCCAGATAGCTATGCGCGACCTGGATATAAGAGGTGCGGGTAATCTGTTGGGTGGAGAACAGAGTGGATTTATTGCCGAGATAGGGTTTGAGATGTACCAGAAAATCCTGGCCGAGGCTATGAGGGAATTAAAAACCTCCGACTTCAAGGATGTATTTGCTGATGAATTGAACCGTAAAAAAGACTATGTAAGCGATTGCACCATAGATACCGACCTGGAAATATTAATACCAGATGATTATGTAACCAATATTACCGAGCGCCTGAGCCTCTATACCCAGCTTGATGATATTGAGACCGAGGAGGAAATGAACAAGTTTGCTACCGAACTCATGGAC
>CAIWHI010000592.1 GCA_903912435.1 uncultured Bacteroidota bacterium
AATGAAAGTTTCATTTTTTTCAGCATCTATTATTGAAGTATCATTATTATAAACATTAATATTAACTTGAAAAAATTGTTCAACTCTTGTTAATTCATCACCTAGTGTACATTATTATAATAAATTTCTTATTTCCAAGCTTATCAAAATATCCGTTTTTGATCAACTTATTAGCAATTATTTTTTTTATTATTTGTATGGGGTTAGACATTGGCTAAATAAACTGGATTATAATTCAAAATATTCAGTGCCTAAAGATAGGCAGCCTTTAATGTTTTTAGACAATGATAAGGAGAATTGAGGTTATTATTTGGAGTTTTTTTATTGCCAAACAAAAAGGAAATCAAACCCGTTAGATTTGATTTCCTTTACAACAAAAATAAAATTAAAATAATTACTGTGCCTTAAGGTTAAATTCCCTGCTTGCATTGGTCATTGGTCCTTCGGCAGGCTTACCATGCTTGTCAACCAGGGTGAGTGTAACCTTACATTTACCTGTTCCAAGATTTTTGATGAAATTAGGTTCCCATTTACTCATTGTTGTGGTAATGGTTTGTGATGGCTTGTTCAGATTGCTTACCTCGGCTTTTACCTTGTAGCCCTTATTTGATAGGCTGCAATTCCAAACATAGTAATCAAGCAATACATTGGTAGTGTCCTTACCCATATAGTCACCCTTAGGGCGGCTATAGAATACCATAGGTGTTTTAGGGTTAGCCAGCTTTTTAAGATTGCCTTTTTCGTCAACCTTAAAATGATATACTACCGCTGCACCTTTACTTTTTATTGACTCATGGTAAGAACGGGATAGGAATGCCATGAGATAATGTTCTTTACCATCATTTGGTAATACAACCTCATTCTTAGGCTCATAAAGTGCCTTGTAGGGTTGGTTGTCTAGTATAAAGTGTATGTGTTGTCCTTTATCTGAGTTATTACAATTCTTAGAGCCATTATCGGCAGTTTGCAATTTCAGCTCATAGTTTTTCAAAGTGAAATTGAAAGTTACCTTGGTAGAGTCCTTTCCATTCTTTTCTCCCACTGCTGCAACTTCAATACTTGCATTAGGAAATTCAGGAGATGGACTTACCGGAGAAACTGAAACCGGTGGGATTGAACCTGTTCTAACCGAATCATTAGCAGGTGCTAACTCATTAATGTTATTACTAATACTCCAGGAACTTAAACCCACGATGCCTAAAGTAGCTATCGCTATTACTTTTGTTATTTTCATTATCGAATTGTTTAATCAAATTTAGTGCAAAATACCGGATTTTTCAGTAGACAAGTGTTACACAATTATCAACAAGATTTACACCCTCGCACCTAATTACAGTACATCAATGGTAGTATTTTATGAAAGTGTAATGGTTTGTAGAAAAAAGAAGGGTTATTAATGTTCTTTGCCATCAAATCTCTTACTGATTTTGAATTAGGTAATGTTCTCATAGTAGTGTCATTTACCATTCTTAGGGTCATATCCCATCCTTTCGGGTCTAAATATTCTACTTTCAGGAAGAAGAAGCCCTCGAACATATGCTGGGTTTCAAAATACCCTACATTGAGAAATAATGAGGTTTCTACCTTTGAGAAGAATCCATTACAGTTTTCAAATCTGCGGTTGGAGCTTCCTTTATTCATATAGGTGAGCGCATAGCTATTGTCAGATTTTCGCTCAATCACAAAGAAATTATGCACATCGGTATCTTCTTTCATTTTCCAAATGCCAACTAGGTCTTTATTTACTGCAATCTTTGGTTTTTCATCAATGGCATAAGGTGCTACATTTTTGCAGCTAAATAGGGTAGAGGCTGTTAATATGGCTAGAAAAGGTAAAATGTAGAGTCGCATAGCTGTATTATATGTTATAAGTAAAGGTAAAAGAAATTTAATGAGTATGCTAATTCCCTTCCCTCCATTTTTTTCAGAAAATTTTAAGTATTATCTCTTCGCTTTAAGACTTTAGAACGGTTACTTTTGTGATATAAACTATTCAGATGCCCGGATACGAATTATTTGGTGCGCAGGAGCGCAAAGAAGTTAATGATGTGCTGGAAACAGGCATCCTCATGCGCTATGGCTTTGATGGCCCCCGCAAAGGAATTTGGAAGGCCAAGGAGTTGGAACAGGAATTGTGCAAAACCTTCAACGTGGGTCATGCCCAGTTGGTAAGTAGTGGCACTGCTGCTCTCACAACCGCTATGGCTGCCCTGGGCATAGGTGCCGGTGACGAAATCATCATGCCTACATTCACCTTTGTAGCTAGTTTCGAGGCTGTTCTTTCGGTAGGTGCAATTCCGGTATTAGTGGATATTGACGAAACATTGACCCTTAGCCCTGGGGCTGTTGAAGCAGCAATCACCAAACGAACTAAGGCAGTGATGCCAGTGCATATGTGTGGCAGTATGGCCCAGATGGATGAGTTGAAGGCAATATGTGCTACCCATAAATTATTATTATTAGAAGATGCCTGCCAGGCTATAGGTGCTACTTACAAAGGTAAGAGTGTGGGTACAATAGGTAATGCAGGTACTTTTAGCTTCGACTTTGTAAAAATCATTACTTGTGCTGAGGGTGGTGCAGTAATCACCAATGATGAAGAGGTTTACCGCAAGTGTGACCAGTTTAGCGATCATGGCCATGACCATATGGGCCGTGACCGTGGTGCAGATTTGCATCCATATTTGGGTTACAACTATCGTATATCGGAACTTCACGCGGCTGTAGGTTTAGCACAGGTTAGGAGGATTGAAGAATTCTTGACTATCCAGAAGCGTAACCACAGTATCATCTACAATTTATTGAAAAGTGTAGAAGGATTGACTTTCAGGCAAATACCTGACCCGGCGGGTGATGCTGGTTCATTCCTGTCTTTCTTCCTTCCTACAGAAGAAATGACCCGTGAGGCTGTGGCTGGTTTTGCCGCTGAAGGGATTGGTGGTAATTTTTACTGGTACGACAATAATTGGCATTATATCCGCAAATGGCAGCACCTGCAAAATAGCAGCATGATGAACCATATGTATGATGACCAGAAAAAGATGGTAATGCATTATACTAATCAGGCTTTCCCGATTAGTGATGCTATTATGAGCCGTTGTATTTCCTCATCTATTAGCCTTGTTTGGACAGAGGAACAAGCTAAGGAGCGTGGTGATAAAATGGCGGCCATTATCAGCAAAGTTATTGCCGCTCATTCTATAACCGTATAAATAATTCGATTTCATTTGCCGTAAGGTATGTGAAATCGAATAAATCTATCAACTAAATACTAATTACTTTAATCTTTCAACTTTCAACTTTATACTTTCGACCAACTACTTACTACTCAAAAAAATGACAACGGCTGAGATACTTAAAAAAGTAAGAAGAATAGAAATTAAAACCAAGGGTCTTAGTAACCACATATTTGCAGGTGAGTATCATTCTACCTTCAAGGGTAGGGGTATGTCCTTTTCTGAGGTGAGGGAATATACACCGGGCGATGATGTGAAATTTATAGATTGGAACGTAACTGCCAGATTTTCACATCCTTTCGTAAAGGTATTTGAAGAGGAGCGGGAACTGATAGTAATGTTATTGGTGGATATAAGTGGTAGTTCCCTGTTCGGTACCCAAAAGCAGTTAAAGCGGGATTTGATAACCGAATTAGGTGCTGTACTTTCGTTTTCAGCTACCACCAATAACGATAAGGTAGGTGTTATCTTCTTTAGCGATAAGGTGGAAAAATACATTCCCCCTAAAAAAGGTAAGAGCCATATCTTAAGGATTATCAGGGAACTGATAGCGCTGGAACCACAACATTCGGGAAAAACGGATGTAAGGGTAGCACTTGAATTCCTTAATAATGTATTGAAGAAACGCACTATTACTTTTGTATTGAGCGATTTTGTGAGTCCGCCTTATGATAATGCTTTGCAGTTAGCTGCCCGTAAGCACGACCTGGTAGGTATTCATGTGTATGATAAATACGACAAAGAAATGCCCCCTGCCGGATTGGTTCAGGTATTAGATGCCGAAACTGGACAAATGTTTTGGCTGGATACCGATAGTACAAGTATAAGAAAACAATATGCAGGTGCTTATGAGGAAAATAATAAGTATTGTGTGCAGTCATTCAGGAAGAGTGGGGCTGGATTGCTACATGTAAGCACAGACCAGGACTATGTAAAAGTGCTTCAGACTTATTTCAAAGGACGCTAAAGGGTGTTTTTTCTTAGGTTTAAAACAATAGAAAAATTATATATTTAAGGTTAACGAGTCAGAAAATATGAACAAATTGCCTTTATTAAATAGATTTAGGGAAATATCATTGATGGGTGATGCCATTTGGAAAACCAGTTTTTTTACAGGTTTTCTGGGGGCATTATTGATATTAGCTACATTGCCATCTCATGCACAGGGTGATGCTAAAACACGCACCCAGCTTGATGTAAAACAAATAATGGTAGGCGACCAGGCTCGCTTATTTATCGAGATTCAAAATAATCCTGCTACCGGAAAGGTGCAATGGCCTGTGGTTCCTGATACTTTTAATAACCTCGAAGTAGTAGAAAGGGGTAAAATTGATACTACAAAAGAAGGTGACTTGATAAGGTATCGTCAGCGTCTTAATATTACAGGCTTCGATAGCGGTGTGTTTAAAATTCCGTCATTTGCTTTTTCTGTTACTCCAAATTCCGGCAATGCCTATATTGTATTAAGTGATTCATTTGCGCTAACGGTTCAAACTGTAGCTGTAGATACCACCAAAGGTTTTAAGGGAATTAAGGGCATCATGTATGTGAAAAGTACCTGGAAAGACTATCTGTTGTATTTCTTAGGTGCAGTAGTTATTTTAGGTATACTAATTTTTGTAATCATTTACTTTTTGAAAAACAAAAAGGTATTGGCACCAAAACCATTGGGACCTCAGGAGTCATTACAGGATAAAACGCTACGATTGCTTGCAGAATTGGATGCAAAATCATTGTGGCAGAAAAAGCAGGTGAAGGAATACTATATCCAGCTTACAGATATTGTGCGTGATTATATAGAGCAGCGTTTCCGCACTCCGGCCATGGAATTGACCACAGATGAATTACTCCATCAGGTTCAGAGTCATAAGGATTTAATTACTTATTATTCTATCTTATCTGATATCTTACATACTGCTGATCTTGCCAAATTCGCTAAAGCGGAACCCCTGCCTCAGGAGCATTTGGATACTATGGACAAGGCAAAATTGTTTGTAGATAAGTCAAGACCGGCTCCCACAACATTCGATTTAAACCTGCCAGATCAGCAACAAACAAATACTGAACCCCCAACTGAAAAAACGATATGAAAGAATTTTTAGACTGGAGACACCTCACATTTGCGCATCCTCTATATTTTGCCCTGCTTTTATTAGTGCCATTCATGATATGGTGGCAGCTACGCTCGAAAAAGCATGACAGCCCCTCATTAAGGCTAACTACCCTTGCCGGTATCAAAAATGCCAATCATGGTGGTAAAGCACGTTACAGGCCGGTATTGTTTGTATTGAGAATATTGGCTTTGATTTTCCTGACTATTGCACTTGCAAGACCCAGGTCAAGTAATACTACCGAAAATATTGATAGCGAAGGCATTGATATAGTACTCTCAATGGACGTATCAGGTAGTATGCTGGCCGAAGATTTTAAGCCAAACAGGATTGAAGCTGCTAAAAGTGTGGCACTTAACTTCGTTGACCAAAGGCCAACGGATAGGGTAGGCCTGGTGATATTTTCTGCGGAGAGTTTTACTATGTGCCCAATTACTATAGACCATGCAGTGCTTAAAGAGCAAATCATGCAGATTAAAAATGGCATGATTCAGGATGGTACATCAATAGGAATGGGGCTTGCAACCGCAGTAGACAGGTTACGTAATTCTAAAGGAAAGAGCAGGGTAATCATCCTCATGACAGATGGTGTAAATAATACAGGTTTAATAGACCCCAATACCGCCCTTGAAATTGCCAAAGCATTCAAAATAAGGGTTTATACCATAGGTATAGGTACTATAGGTCAGGCCCCAATACCTGTTAACACCCCCTTTGGTATGCAAAAGCAAATGATGCAGGTGGAGATTGATGAGCCTTTGCTGAAACAAATTGCTGCTGAAACCAATGGTAAGTATTTCCGCGCAACCGGGAACAAATCGCTTGAAGCTATCTATAAAGACATTGATAAGCTTGAAAAAACTAAGGTGGACATTACATCATTTAAGCATTATGCAGAACTATTCTTCCCTATGGCCATGCTGGCCATAATCTGCATTGTATTGGAAATGTTGTTGAGGTACACGGTGTTTAAGAGTATCACTTAAGTAGAAAGTCGAAAGTATAAAGTATAAAGTATAAAGTAGAAAGTAGAAAGTAGAAAGTAGAAAGATAGATTTTGTAGATAGTAGATAGTTGCCAAGGGAATACTTAAAGAATAGTCACCTGGAATTGATGATTGCCCGAAGGGCTTAAATATTTTAGCCCAGGGCATCGCCCTGGGTAGCCGTGATGGCTATGATGTAAGCCCCAACTAATGATCTAGGAGGCAGAAATTCAATTCACTGGATTTCAATTTTCAATAACCTACCTTACTTTACCGGGTCATAGCCACTCTTTCCCCAAGGGTGGCACGAACCTATTCTCTTGAGTGCCATCCAGCCACCTTTAAAGGGTCCGTATTTTTTTATTGCTTCCAGTCCATAGGCACTACAAGTAGGGGTGTACCTACACTTTGCACCAAAATAAGGCGATATTGCTCCCTGGTAGAAGCGGATAAAGCCTATAAATATTGCAGAAAAGATGCGGTTCATACCCTAAATGCCTGAATATAGTTTGTTTATTGTGGCAAAATTACTCCATACCATTAGATATATGACCAGGGTTGGCAATTCTGCCATGCATTTATCGTAATTTTATCAAAATTTTCGTTATGTTACTAAGTATTCATCCTGATAATCCACAAGCCAGGAACATTAAGATGGTAGTGGAATGCCTTCAGGATGGTGGTGTGATTATATATCCTACTGATACTATTTATGGTATTGGGTGCAATATATTTAATGCCGATGCAATAGCACGAATTGCCAGGATTAAAAAGATTGACCCTAAAAAAGCCCAATTCTCCTTTATTTGTAGCGACCTAAGTCACCTTAGCGATTTTGCCAAAAGCGTTGATACCCCAATTTTCCGATTGCTAAAGTCTGCCCTTCCCGGTGCTTATACCTTCATACTAGAAGCAAGCAGGCAGGTGCCCAAACAGTTGAAAACCAAAAAAGACACAGTAGGTATAAGGGTACCGGATAATAAAATCTGCCAAAGCATTGTAACCGAATTGGGTCACCCTTTAATGAGTGCCTCACTACCTATGGATGATGAAATTGAATATTATACCGACCCTGAATTGATGTATGAGAAATTCGGGAATGTGGTGGATATTGTAATAGATGGAGGTATTGGTCAGATTCTCTCCTCAACAGTGATTGATTGCACCTCAAGTGCCCCGGTTTTGATAAGGGAAGGTGCAGGAGAATGGGAGAAACTTATAGGTTAATTGTTAATTGTTAATTGTAAGAGGTTGATCCTTAATAATAATTCGTTGAACTAACCATTAACCACTAATAATTGCTAATCAATTCCGCCTTTTTCTTTTACAAATGCAGTGGTGGTGAATCTGGGTTTGAGCAGCATGATTATCTGCAAAATAACAGAAAGAATAATCAGACCCATTCCATTTAGAAAACCCCAGTTAAGGTCGGTAGTTCCTTTGTTGAAGATGATTTCCCTGTTTTCATTGTATACCAAGAATGCCAATAGGATACCATAAATAGGTTCCAGGTTCACTGATAGGGTTACTGTGAATGAGGATAATTTCTTCAACGCGTTCAAGGATAAAGACTGCGACCACACTGTGCAGCAAAGACTCAATATCACCAACCATAGCCAGTCATTTTTAAACCATTCTGCACCCAGCAGGCTAGGGGCATGAGGTATGAAGTTGGTAGCAGGTAGGTAGTAATAAAGAATGGGTAATAGCAGGGTGATAAATACCCACCCGGTAGTCATTTCATAAAATACCATGGTACGGGCAGGGTACCTATTGGCAATTCGCTTATTCAATACCGTGAATACTGAACTTAATATAGCTGCAACCACTCCACAAGCTATCCCTAGCCCATAAAACTGCTGGAACCTATAGATTAGGTAAACTCCTGCCAAAGCCAGGGTACCCAATAGCACTTCCTTAAGATCGTGCTTACTTTTATTCACTAATGGGTCGAGCAGTGAGGTGAAAATACTAGCTGTAGACAAACAAACCAAAGCAATAGAAATATTAGCAAACTTAATGGCTCCATAAAATGCCACCCAATGCAGCATTATTAATGCACCTACTATGGCCAACTGCAAAAGATCTTTACGGTCTATTTTTACCCATTGTTTACGGTAGGTAAGTATTCCCGCCATAAACAGGGCAGTCAACAACATGCGGTACCATACCAAAACAGGGGAATCAAGTGCAATAGCCCTGCCTAAAACCCCGGTAAATCCCCAGAGTAATACGGCAAGGTGCATTTGAATGAGTGCTTTCTTCATTTTTAGAGGGTGCAAACATAGCTAAATCTATTGATGCACCATCAATTAATTAAAGATATTAGATGAATGTAGTATGTGATTAAAGAATGTTATAACCAAATAGCCAGTATGGTACAATGCTGTATTTTATTGTTCAGTCCTCTTTTGTTCAGCCTTTATAAGTGGAAGTGCCAAATTGAAATTTGTAATTACTTCCTGTAGTAGCACTCTGATTTCGGCTAAGCCAGTACTTTTCTTGGCTAATAGCTCTATCTGGGTCACATTATCATACATGTTTTTTACCTTTACGATATATGAGCTCGACTTAAGGAAATGCGACTGTTTTACCATGGCTTCAAAATCAGTACCTTTTTTTACCGATTGTTCCAAATCATTTAGGGTATCGGGTACACTCTCCATAAACAACCTCAGGACCTCGTGTATATATCCAGGGTCTTTATCTGAGATTTCGTATAGGTATTCGAGGTCTAATATTAGTGTATCCATAAGGCTCTTAGATTCCATTTGCTAGTCTGTTATCAACAATTAAGTCTATCATCATATCCCACAATTTATCCTGATCAAATGGTTTGGAGATACATTTATTAATACCGCACAACTCACAACTATCCATATCTTCAGGTGATATACTAGCTGTAAGTGCAATGATGGGTATTGTGCTTTTAAATTCATTTCTGATGATTTTTGCCGCTTCATAACCATCTAATACAGGCATATGCAAGTCTATAAGCAAAATGTCATAGCGGCTCTTGGCTAATTCTTCAATAGCTTCTGAGCCATTATTGGTCATAGTAATAATCGCACCTTTTTTTTGGAATATGTATTGTACAATCTTTTGATTAAGCTTGTTATCTTCCGCAACCAATATTTTCATCCCGTCCACCAGAAATTAGTTTAATATTATATGTTTGTTTCTATCCCTAATTATGTTAATCGTTAGTGATTAACGCCTTAATTTGGTTGTAAAACAACGAAGTTAGGATATTTATTTGTATACAAGCCTTTTGAGGCAAAATAATTAGGGATATTTAGGAAATTCGCAGCTCTTATTGTTTCAAAATAGGCTGTGGTTTTAACACTTCTTTGTGATTTTATCGGATAAATCACCTTAAAGTTTGTTCTTGTAAGGTTTACGGCATAAAAATTGCTGCATGGAATAGATAATTCTGAGGCTGGATTTTATTTATCTAAAGTCTAAATGATTATTTTTAGCTGAGATTTAATGCAAGAATATCCTGATTTTGAAGGAGTTCCGGTGTGGGTCTAAATTTTATTTTGTAATATTGCATTGTTAGCGACGAAATTGTTAATTTTATAATGAACTGTTAAAGAAAGCTTATGGCATTAAAAATACACATTCTTCCCCGTTGGCTTGTTTTCTTGTTAGACCTTTTTCTGGTTTGCTTCTGTTTGCTACTTTCCAGAATGCTGAAATTAAATTTTCAATGGGCGGCTGTTGACGCAGGTTTACGATTGATGCTAGGTGTGGTTTTTGTTCTGAATGCTGTACTATTTTATATTTTTAAAAGTTATGCGGGTATAGTCAGGTATACCAATCTTGAGGATGCCCAGCGACTGGTAATGGTCAATGCCATTGCATCATTATTCTATTACGTACTCAATATTTTCATCCTTCGCAATGGTAATTATTTTACCCTCCAGATTGTTACTATCAATTTCTTAATTACCACTTTTGTAATTATCTCCTACAGGCTTGGGGTTCGCTATTGCTTTAATTTTTATAAATCACTAAATCAGGCTGAAAGAGCAGAAAAGAAGAAGGTGGTGGTTTTTGATACCTCTGCCGATGGCTTACACATTAAAAAGGTGATGAATAGCCTTCCTAATGGAGAAATGCAGGTGGTGGCCTTTCTTGATGATTCCTTTAGCACTGCAGGTAAATTATTGGAAGGTATACCTATTTACAGTACACAGGAAGCAAGTATAGCCAAACTGAGGAGCGAAGGTGTAGAATTATTAATTCTTGCTAATAAGCATATTGAAAAGGAAAAACTAAACAATCTTGTTGATGCCTGTCTTGCACATAACGTAAGGATTCAACAGGTACCTGCCATGAATGATTGGCTAAATGGTAAGCTGGATACACAAAAGCTTCAGAATGTAAATATTGAAGAGCTTCTGGAGCGTGAAGAAATTAAAATTCACAATGAGGCAATCTATAGTGAGCTGAAGGGTAAGAAGATTTTGGTAACGGGTGCAGCAGGTTCTATTGGTAGCGAATTGGTTAGGCAATTACTGAATTACCGCCCATCTCTTATCATTCTTTGTGATAATGCCGAAACCCCAATGCATGATTTCCACCTGGAACTACAGGAGAAATTCAAGAATGCCAATGTAAAGGCATATCTGGGTGACATAAAGGACAGGGCAAGGATGGAACACCTCTTCGAGGTTTATAACCCACAAATCGTGTTTCATGCTGCGGCTTATAAGCATGTACCCCTGATGGAGGACCATCCATCAATAGCTGTATTGAACAATGTAATGGGTACTAAAAACCTTGCTGAATTAAGTGTACTCAACGGTGTGGAAAAATTCGTGATGGTATCAACCGATAAAGCTGTAAATCCTACGAACATCATGGGGGCCTCAAAGCGCATTGCAGAGATCTACACCCAGAGTTATTACCACGAAATGTTGAAAGG
>CAIWHI010000593.1 GCA_903912435.1 uncultured Bacteroidota bacterium
AATTGGTAATTTTATTGAGATACAAAGGGTGCCAGGAGGATTAATTCAGGAAAATGCTAATGTATTTGTTTTCTACACGGCTGTTCAGCCCGGCAATTACCAATATGATATTAACCTGAATAACTTCTCAGCCAATTGGGGTTTATTCAATCAGTTAATAGATTTTTACTTCAAGACCAACAGGAATAGCTATGATAATCTGAAAAACAGTGACAACCTGATTCTAGATCATTTGACAGAAAATATTTTTGGAGGCTCTGTAAAGATAAAATCAGCAAATATTGGGGCAGAGTATGATAACTACCAGAGTACTTTGGTGCCTTATGTAATGATGAGGTATTATTTGATGTGGCAGGGCAGGTACAAATCAAAATTGCTCTACACAATAAATGCTAACTGGCGAGACTATAAAATGCCTACTGAAGACCAACATAGAATTTACCGTGACCTTAATGCAATGATGGCTTACTCATTTAATCAACGACTGAGGTTGGATATAAATATCGGTTACCAATCGCAGGAAGGAAGGCAAATAAACCTAAATCTTTATTCTTTGCGCACCAAATTATCCCGGAATTTGAACCAGCTGACCCTGGTGGCAGGGCTTGATGCGTATGACCGTGTTTATCTGGAAAACCAGAAGAATAGTTATTTGGGTGTATATATACAGGTAGTTAAAAAATTTAAATATTAGTAATTATGTCAGGCAAAATAGGATTATTACTCACCATTCTTGTCGCTTTTTTCTTTAATACAAGTGCACAGATTGATACCACTCAGGGATGCCTTACATGCCATGCCAGTCTGGTAAGGCAGGAAGTAGTGCACGATGCATTGAAACGAGGTTGCGACAAGTGCCATACACCCAATGGACAGCAGCACCCACAGAAGGGCGTTTCGGGGTTTACTATGGCAAAGGAAATACCGGCCTTGTGCTACAAATGCCATGATGAAAATAATACCGGCAGAGTAGTGCACTCACCTGTAATGAAGGGTAATTGCCTGGCCTGTCATACACCCCATAGTTCCCCTGAGAGTTTTTTGTTGAAGAAGAACCCTACAGGCGAAGTTTGTGCACAATGTCATACACTGGAATCGGCCAGGAAGAGATTTAAGCACGACCCTGTAGCCAAGGGCGAATGTGCTAAATGCCATGAACCACATACATCAGAATTTGACCGCTTGCTGATTAAGGAACCACCAGCACTTTGTTTAAAATGCCACAAAGCTCAGGCCGAAGAAATAAAGATGGAAAATGTACATCCTCCATTTGCCAACAATTGCCTTAACTGCCACAACCAGCATAGCTCTACCGAAGAGAAATTGTTGGATTTAAGCCCACAGAATCTTTGTTTGTACTGTCATGATGATATGCAAAAGAAAATAGATAAGGCTACTATAGTGCATGGAGCAATAAATGATAAGCGCTCTTGTATCAATTGCCACTCTCCACATGCTTCTCATGAAAAGAAATTCCTGATCAAGGATACCAAGTCATTGTGCTTAAGCTGCCACGACCGTACCTATACCGGTGGAACACACAAGGTGGCTAATATAGCCCAGATATTGACAAAGAGTAAGAATATACATGGGGCTATTGAAAAGGTAGGTTGTATTGGTTGTCACGACCCACATGCTTCTACTAATCCATCCTTGCTCAATAAGCCATTCCCATCAGGGTCTTATGCGGTAGCTGCAAAAGAGAATTTCGCTTTATGCTTTAGCTGCCATAAGAGCGATTTGATTGAAAAACAAAATAGTACCGCTACAGGCTTCCGAAATGGAGATAAGAACCTGCACTTTGTGCATATCAATGGTGAAAAAGGCAGGAGTTGTATTATTTGCCACAATCCACATGGTAGTAATAACGACCACCTGATTAATGATAAGGCTCCATTTGGTAGCTGGGAAATGCCATTGCGTTACCAGTCAATAGAAAATGGTGGTAGTTGTCAGCCGGGTTGCCATGGTGAGCGCAAATATGAGCGAACAGTAGCCATACCCGCTGCTGCGCCAAATGCGCCAGTAAAGAAGTAGATTTCAGATGGTTTGGCTTTAAGAAAAAATGCAGGTCAGGAATGTGGCCTGCATTTTTTGTTTCATATATTTTATGCTGATTCCGTGCCTGGCTGCGCAAATGTATAAGGGCACTAAATGATATCGGAACTTCTGAAGCTAGGGATAAGATTAAGTTGATAGCCAATACAGATGATGAACATGTAAGGTGGTTTGTGCGGGATTATTATGAGCAAAATCCTTAAATGGTGGAGTGGGTATATGGGGAGTAGTTATTTAATTTATATAGATATTTTCCCCTCACTTCCTCTCCAAACTCACATTCTCATCCCCAGCCTGATAAGGTAGGTAGGATACAATGAACTGGAACATCTCATCGGTGGCTTTCATGCTGCCCGATTGGTCAGTGATGAGTTGGGGTGGGCTAAATGGGTTGTTGAGGTTTTGACGGGTATTGTCATATACGCCTTCGGCTACTATGGTGCTACCAGCAGGTATTTTCACCATCTTTTTGAAGGTGTAAAAATATTGCCAACTGAAATCCCAGCGGGGGATGGATATGAGCCTTATAGTGTCTCCATTTGGTTTCAGTGCATATGCCTTAAAGCTTTTGCCCAACAGGTGCATATGCGGGTTAATAGTCAATATTGATATGTCTTCTGGCACCTTAAATTTGCTCCATACATTTTTCACGGTGTTAGGTTCTATATTCATATCGGGCTCTACAGGGGCATTGCCAAATGAGCTTAGGGTACCTAACTGAAATTCCTGTATAGGGCGTTTTGGAGGTAATTTGGCAAAGAAGATATTTATGTAGGAACTATCAGTGATGTCTTCCTTACGGGTAAAACCATAGTGGATATCATTGAGCAGGAATACACCTTTGCGGGGCAGGTAGTAGCCGCCAATATCGGTAGGGTATAATTGTCCGGCTGCCCCTGGCAGGTAGTTAACCACTGATTTTTGCATATGGGGGAAGGTGCCATTATCATTTGGCAGGCCCATTTTTTTGAAAGCATCAACCAGAGAGGTAGTATCGAATACCATGTCAAATACCTTTTGTCCCTCGAATACATTGGTCTTTTCCTCGCTTTTATACTTCACAAAATCGCCATTCACATGGTGCACCACATTATGCGTACCGGGCATAAATTCTATCAATGCAGCGAATGTGTCACTAGGTAGTTCATAGGGCACTTTTACCAGCAGGAATTTATCAAGGCTATTTGCAGGCAGGTGGGTGGGTATTACTGGAATCCTTATGTCGGGCGTGCCAATGGTGGAGCCTATAGGGTATTGGGGTAGTTTGGGCATTGCATCTGTGGGGCCCAAAGGTGCGCCCTCACTGGCCCATTTACCCAATATTTTTATCTCCCTGTCTGTAAGCATGCGCTGGCCTATGAACTCGGTATAGTGAGGGTCGGCAGGCCATGGGGGCATCATTTTTTCCTTGGTTACAAATGCATTTGAGCTGGCGTTTTTGCGGGCATCCTCATAGGTTACCAACGAAAAATGGGCATTGCCTCCCGGGCGGTGGCAGATGGTGCAGTTTTTATAAAGTATGGGGGCTACATGCTGGGTAAAGGTTACATTCTCGGGTACTTTTTCACCTTGGTTGCAGGCGGTAAGGACAGTGATGATGAGCAAGACCGCCCAGCATTGGCGTAAATATTGTGCAGGCCGACCTAAGTATACCTTCAAATAGCTCACCTTGCTCTTTATCTTCCCCATTGATTAGTCCTTTTCCCTGACAGTTTTCCCGAATGTAGACTTACATTGAGCTCAAAGCCCAGCAAAATTATAACAGTATTAATCCAAACCCAAACCATAAAGGCAATAAGTGTGCCTAATGAACCATAAACCTGATTATAGTTCAGGAAATTATTTACCAGGTAGAAGAAAATCAGTGTAGCTGTAACTGATGCCATAGTGGCGCAAAACGACCCTTTACTTATAAATGAGAACCTGTGGGTGAGTGATGGCCCATAGGTATAGATAAGTGATATTGCCATGAAGATCAATAATATAAGCAGTATAAAACTGATGCCTTTGATAAGGAAGACACTATGAAAAGTGGCCTTGATAATAGGGTTGAGGTGTATGTTTTGTAAAACAAGCAGGGTTATTATGGCTGTGTTAAGCACCAGCAGCATTAGGGTGAGTTTTATGGCCGACCACCTACGTTGGAACCAATCACGCTTTTTATACAATGCCTGGCTTTTATCGAAGCAAGCCATGAATCCTGCCACCCCGCTTGATGAAAAGTAAATAACCAGGAGTATACTAAAGGAAATAGAACTATGATGCTGCTTAGCCAAAAAATCGGCGATTACATTCCTTACATTGAGGTAGATACTTCGGTTTGGGGTGATGAGCTGGATAATGTTGTAAATGGTTTTATCAATATGACGGAAAGGTAGGTAAGGGAATAGTGAGAAGATAAAAAGAAAAATAGAGGGGATAGCCATCAGGAAATTGTAGGTAGCAACAGCGGCCCGCTCAAAAAGGTTGAGGTTATAAAACTCGTGATAAAAAAAGCTACCTAAATCGTAGAAAGTTGTCCCATTAAGACCTGGTAATACTACTTTTTTAGCCTGCTTGAACAGGAAACGGGTGGGCGGCCATTGATGGGCGTTGAATTGGGATAGCTTCATTGAACCATTAAAAGTAAAAAGTTTAGGGCTTAAATCAAAATTCATGTCAAAGTGTTAAACTATTATGCCTGAAAAACTTACCCTAAAATTCACCCTGCAAAATATAGTGGTGTCTGTATCTTTGTTCAATATTCACAAATCAATTTTATGAGAGAATTTTTTAAGTCATTTTTCGCTTCATTACTGGCCATTATAGTAGCCGGAGTAATAGGAATTGGGCTGATTATAGGTATGATTGTTGGCGCATCTAAGACGCTGATGGATAAGGATATCAAAAAATCGAAGGGTGATGTGATTATGATTGACCTTTCGAAACGCATTCATGAGCAGGGTGCTACAAATCCATTTTCAATGCTCAATGGTAATAGCAGTGGTTATGGCGCAGGGCTTTATGATATAACCAAAGCACTCAAGGCTGCAAAAACTGATGGCAGCATCAAGGGCATTATGTTGAAGTTAAGCGCAAGCCCTAATGGCTGGGCCACTTTACAACAACTTAAAAATGCACTGGCTGATTTTAAAACATCCGGTAAGTTCATCTATGCCTATGGCGAGGACATTACCCAGAGTGCTTATTTTGTAGCAACTGCTGCCGATAGTATTTACCTGAATCCTGCAGGTGGTATGGATTTGAAGGGATTTGCAACTGTAATGGCCTATTTTAAAGGGACGCTAGATAAGCTGGAACTGGAACCTGAAATATATTATGCAGGCAAGTTTAAGAGTGCTACTGAGCCTTTCAGGGCTGATAGGATAAGCGAGCCAAACCGTATTCAGATACAGGCTTTCCAAAATGGCATGTGGAACCAGTTTCTGGAAGCAGCAGCTGATTTTGCCCATACCGATAAGGTGGCTATTCATCAATTGGCTGTAACGGGTGCAGTACAGTTCCCCGCCGATGGTCTTAAATATAAACTGATATCTGGTTTGCTTTATTGGGACCAGGTAGAACAACGTGTAAGGGCTAAGACAGGGCAAAAAGAAAGCCAGAATGTAAAGTATATTACCATTAATGATTATGCATCAAATGAGAAAAATGATGGTAAACTTGCTGAAAACAAAATAGCTGTTATCATGGCTGAAGGTGATATTGTGGATGGCGAATCGAATAGCGAAGTGCAGATAGCATCTAAAGATTTGAGTGAAGTAATAAGGAAGGTGAGGTTGAATGACAAGATAAAGGGAGTGGTACTCAGGGTAAATTCGCCTGGAGGTAGTGCACTGGCATCGGAGGTTATTTTGCGTGAGCTGGAATTATTGAAGCAGGAAAAACACCTTGTAGTATCAATGGGCGACTATGCGGCATCAGGAGGATATTATATTGCTAGTAATGCCGATAGCATTTTCGCTATGCCCAATACTATTACAGGCAGTATCGGGGTGTTTAGTATGATGTTCAGCATGGATAAGCTGATGAAAAATAAGCTGGGCGTGACTTTCGATGAGGTTAAAAACGC
>CAIWHI010000594.1 GCA_903912435.1 uncultured Bacteroidota bacterium
CCAATAATCAATACTCCTACTGTTTCGGATAAGAAAAAAGGCTTCAATCTGATAAAACTAATTAAATCAGAGCCTATTTATATGGTATATGTGGTAATGTTTGTAGCTACCATAGCATTTACTGTGCCTTTTCTGGTCAATAATATTTTTATAGGTACTGAGCCGGTAAGAATGACACAGGCTCTGGATTTAGATTTGCTTTATAAAAATGATACCATACCTAATATAGACCTGAGAAAGGGGAAACATATTATTGCCTTTATGAGCCTTACTTGCCCTCATTGCCGCAAGGCAGGTATATTGATGGGGATGATTCACCAGGAACACCCTGAAATACCCTTGTATATGGTGCTTAATGGTTCTAATATTTGGCGTAAACCCTATTTTGATGAGACCCATGCCGAAAAGGTGCCCTACATCATTTATAAGAATACCCCTGATTTTATTAAGATGTCGGGAACTGGTGTACCGTCTATTTTTTGGGTAAATGACGGGGTGGTGGAGTATAAGAGTGTGATGGCTTATTACCAGCTCGACCCTGCCTTTATGCAGTCATGGATTAAAACCACAGCACCTGCACCACCTATTAAGAAGTAGGGGTGAGTATCTGAATTAAGTTTGGTAGGATTTAAGGATTATAGGATTTGTATAATCCTAGTATCCTCTTGAAAAAAGGTTACATATTTTTCATCACGTATCCTGTTAATCCTAAAATCTTGTAAATCCTGATTCAGACTGAAACGGGTAAGCCTTAACCCTTGTCAATAGAAATTGTTCCAGGGCCAACAAAGATGAGGCCGAAGAATACAAATGCTAGTTCAATTGCTTCTGATGCGCCAAGAATTGTATGGTCTTTGGAGAAAAGGTAAAGGATAGCCACAATAAAATTGATGACCATCAGTATGCATACCAACCGGAACCACAGGCCCAAAACACAAAATATCCCTCCAATAGTTTCGGTAATGGCGCATAAAAAGCCCCAAAGGATGGGGAAGAAATGAATATGCAATAAGCCCATACTATAGCCTCTGTCAGCCCAATGGTCTATGCCGCCGGTTAGTTCGGGCAGCCCATGCAGGAACATCATAACCCCTAGTCCGGCCCTTAAAACAAATAACCCGAAATTTCTGTAATTGCCTAGTTGCGAAAATAATGCCATAGTGTTTTGCCTGAATAAAAATTAAAGGTAGGGGAATTTCAAGATTAGGCAAGAGGCTAACCGCATTAAAATTTATAAACCCGAAGGGTTGGTATGATTATAGAAAGCTTAAAGAAAATCGTATTTAAACCCTGAAGGGGTGATATTATTTGCATGTATGTCGCGAAATAATGTCACCCCTTCAGGGTTCTATAATTATTGAATGTGTTTTTCTACAATAATATCAACCCTTCGGGTTTTTATACACGATGAATAAATGGTGGTTGTACAATTTAGTGTCTTTTCCTTTTTTTATGTACCTGAAATGATGAGTAGCGAGTTATTTCATTTCTATCTAATTGTTAAAAATATAAGCCCTGCCTGCTCATATTTCCGTATTATCCTTAATTTACAGTCTTTATAATGCAAGTATGATAAAGATGAAATCCCGGTTGCTGGTGTGTAGCTTATTTGCATGCTTATTTACTGTATTCCCTGCTTTTGCGTCTAAGATATTTATACCTATGGATGCCGAAAACCAGGTAAACCACTTGAAAGCCTATGGTATAGCTTATGCCGCGCTAAAGGCTAATATACCTGTGGACTGGTTGCTCAATTATAAAGGCGGTAGTTTTGGTATTGACCAGGTGGAGAGCATAGAGCGCATGTGCAAGCTGAAAGGTGTGAGTTATTCTATAATGAGTGATGCCCAATATGGTGGTGTGCTGAATGATATTGCCAATCCTGATTTTAATGGTGATGTGATAAAGCTGGAGAAAGCCCCCAAAATTGCGGTTTATACCCCACCTAATAAGGAGCCATGGGATGATGCAGTGACAATGGTGCTCACCTATGCCGAAATTCCCTTTGATAAGGTGTATGACGATGCTGTGCTGGGCGATGACCTGTCCAAATATGACTGGCTGCACTTGCATCATGAAGACTTTACAGGTCAATATGGTAAGTTTTGGTACCAATACCGCACAGCCGCGTGGTACCAAAAAGACCAGAAGGATGCAGAGGCTATGGCTGCCAAACATGGTTTTAAAAAGGTGAGCCAACTGAAACTTGCCGTGGCTAAGAAAATACGTGATTTTGTTACCGGTGGGGGCTACTTGTTTGCTATGTGTTCTGCTACCGACTCCTACGATATTGCCCTCTCTGCTGAGGGGGTGGATATATGTGCCGAGCCATTCGACTATGACCCGGTAGACCCTAATGACCAGCAAAAAATTGATTTTACCAAGACCCTGGCTTTTAAGGACTTTAATCTAATAAATGACCCTTACCATTACGAGTATTCTAATATAGATAATACCGAATTCAGAGTGGGTAAGGTGCCAATGAAGATTGATTATTTTTCATTGTTTACTTTCTCGGCTAAGTTCGACCCGGTGCCAAGTATGCTTACTCAAAACCATACTACCACAATAAAAGGTTTTATGGGACAGACCACTGCCTTCCGCAAAGAAGTATTGAAATCGAGCGTGCTGGTAATGGGCGATTTTAAACCTATGAATGAGGCTCGCTACATACATGGTGAATACGGCAAGGGTACATGGACTTTTTATGGTGGCCACGA
>CAIWHI010000595.1 GCA_903912435.1 uncultured Bacteroidota bacterium
AATATCCACCTGGACACAGGAACACAGATAAGCATGCTACTGGTATTGATGCTTACCAGTAAGGGTATTGCAGGTGTGCCTAGGGCATCGTTGGTGGTAATTGCTGGTACATTAGCTACCTTTAAGATACCTGAGGCAGGTCTTGCTTTGCTATTGGGTATTGACCCTATCTTGGATATGGGCAGGGCTGCCATGAATGTAGTAGGCAATAGTGTGGCAACAGTAGTTGTAAGTAAATGGGAAAATGGGTTGGACTAGGATTTTCAGATTTATACCTATTGCCAAATAAATTTGCACATAGGCATAAGCACCCGTCAGCACCGCTTTTCTGCGGTCAGACGGGTGCGGTGCTGGGAATAGTACCATTGCTAAATACACAAATTTATCAGCCTGGCAGTATAACTCTATTTTTAACCGTATATTAAGAAAGTTTAGGTGTAAATTACAGTCAATTGTATAGCTATGATTAGAAATACCCTTGCATTAATTGTAGTATTAGTTGTAGGCTGTTTATCGCAGGCGTTTGGGCAACAGGAAGGCCCAAAGCCTGAAAAGAGAGTCATCCATTCACCTAAGCCCAAACCAGTCCAGACCCAGGAGCAGACAAATGTGCCCACCGAAACCAATGTTTTTTATTTCCCGGAGTTCTATTATTTCTGGCCCATTGAAAAAAATGACACCACCCTAAGGTATGAATGCTATGATGCCCACAATGAGCTAATCAATGTAGATACCCTGCACAACATCAATATCGTGCAGCATATTTACTTCATCAAGTCATTCCGCAACTATATGCATACCTATATAGATGGGGATGGAAAGCCAAGCCCGAGTATTGTAAGCAAGACCCTTTACCGCTACGACAGGCTCGATAATGACCTATGGAAAAGTACCGATCTTAATAATAATTACACATTTGAGCTGAAAGAGTTTAAGAAGGAAATCATAAGGATGGATACCACTTTGGTTACCGATCCTATTACGGGTATCCACCAGCAGTCTATACGTAAATATTATAAGGTGCAGGAACAAACACAAAATAATGATGCCGGAAAACTGGAAAAGTAGGTTAGGAATCACCGGTATGCCTGCTATGGGCAATCTTTTAAGTAAATCTTTGCTCACTTTAGCTTTCACTTTTTCTGTGGGTATTCTATTGGCACAAGATGTACCTAACCAGAACAAAACACTTTTGTTACCAGAGTTTTTTGAGCATCGGTATCGTACCGATAAGGATACCATCTGGGAGTTCAAATGCTATGATAGCCGTGATAGCCTCATTAGCCCTGATACCCTTGCCAATACTGATGGCATCAGGTATTATTCCTTATTTAAAACCTATACTGATTCTTCCCACAAATATGTAGATGCCAATGGTATAAAACAATTCCTGCCAGTCTCCAGCATTATAGCCCGCTACGATAAAATGGGCACAGATAAATGGATGTATATTGACTATGCCACCAATAAATTCCTATACCTGAAAGAATATAAGTCTGAAATTCTACATTCAGATAAAATTGTAATGCCGGCTAGCAAGCATGAGCCGGGGTATATGATTACTTACAAGTATTATAGGGTGGGGAAGTAGGGTGGATGGATATAACTAGGTTATTTGTTGGTGATAAACAAAAAATATACAATAATATTCTGTGTAATCTATTGTTTGTAAATGATTTAAGCAATGATGGGACTCCCCTCCTGTTTTTAGGAGGGG
>CAIWHI010000596.1 GCA_903912435.1 uncultured Bacteroidota bacterium
GCCTTTTTTGTGTGTATCAAGCAGTGCTATAAGCTTTAATATTTCAGGCTCGGTAATTGATGTGGTATCGAAATTGCGTTTCTGGATATCATAGCGCTCACGGTTGCCGTATTGGGCAATGAGTGATTCCAGATTTTTGGGTATCAAGATAGAGGCACGGTCGCTAAGGTGCTTTTTATATTCATTCAGGTAAATACCTATTCCAGCATAGTCGTAATCACCAAAATGAAGGTAGGGATTGGTTATTGACAGTAGCCAGCTTATCAGGTCCCTGCTTTGCGACTGTGGGTAGCGGCTTACAAACATTGGGTTTAGTCCCTCAAAAAGGTATTGCTGCCGGGCTATATGCCTGAAGTTTTCAGGGTTTTCTATGCCCAAAATAGTTACTTCAGGGGCAGGTACAAAACTTTCAAAATCACTGATAAAAGTATAAATACCCTCTGTTGGGCTGATTATAATAGGTTTTCCATTCAGGGTAGCAGAAATGGGTTGGTAGGTATTTACCAAAAAGCCTTTAAAAGTCCTCACCTGCCTAATTTTACTGTCAGATGATGCGAGTACCAGGTCGGCACGTGTGTTTCCCTCTTTTTTGCATGTATATATATATTCCTGTAGGCTGCCAATGCCATAGTGATTGTGCAGGAAATCATACAATTGCTGTGGTTGGGGCAGGCTAAGGCTGGTTTTTGTGCGGCCTTGGCGGTATTCTATTATTATTCCATCATCAATAAGGTTCTGTACTACCTCATGTTTTAGCTTACTCCCGGCCATTGCTTCCCCCTCGCATAGGATCAATAGTTTTTCGGCTAAATGCAGGGGTAGGCTCATAAAATCATTTCAGTCAAAATTACGAAACCTTCAGGGGTTATTGTATCACCAGCCTAGTTTCAGAAGTGCCAGAGGTATTTATCATCCGCACAATGTAGATTCCGGCAGGCCTATTGCTTAGGTCAATATTGGTAATGCCCTTGGCTTGCGCATAGTAAACCAGTTCGCCAGCTATGTTTGTAATATCCACCCTGGTGGTAGTATTGTCGGCCAGGTCTACAGTGAACACCCCATTACATGGATTAGGATATACCCTGGCGCCAATATTTTTGGAAAGGCCCTTTACATTTGCAGGGTAGTAAAGGTGCACGATCCTGATACTGTCTATCACCACATTTACCAATGGCCTGTCTGTTGTATCGGTAGCCACACGGCCAATGGCCTGCACTACAGGGAACCCAGAAGTGGTCATACCAAATACGGTATAGTGATTATTGAGGTAGCTATTGTTAACCAGGTTGATATAAAACTGACAGCCATTGGTATTAGGGCCTGAATTTGCCATAGCCAAAGCACCTGGCACATTTTTGAGTGTAGGTCTGAATTCATCAGGAGTAGTATAGCCAGGACCACCGGCACCAGTACCCAAAGGGTCGCCCCCCTGAATCATAAAATTATTGATGACCCTATGGAAAATAAGCCCATCGTAGAATTTCTGGGAAACACGTGCTATGAAGCTATCCACAGTACGGGGTGTAAGGGTATCAGTAAGCACAATATTAAAATTACCCATAGAGGTATAGTAGATAACCTCGGTTTGTGCACCAGCCCTATACAAACCTAAAATACAGATGATCAGAAGGCCTATTTTTTTGAAGAATTGCATATGGGCGAATTTTGAAGGGTTAAGGTACGGAAAAATTGTAAGATGTGTAAATAGATTTGGCTTGTTTTTGGAAAACTTGCTGACGTGATGTTGTCAGTATTCTCCGAAACGGACCAGCGGCC
>CAIWHI010000597.1 GCA_903912435.1 uncultured Bacteroidota bacterium
CGGTTTAAATTTTAAGATTCGACACCTCAAAATTATTTATTGTAGCCATTGCTTTTTCGAAAAATCCTTAACTTAATGACATTGCCCGTAGGGGTGATATTGTCTCGTTATATGTGAAATAATACCACCCTACGGGGTTTGTCATCGTTTATTATTATATTTCTACAATAATATCAACCCTTCGGGTTTTGAAATTTTAATGCGTTTGCCCTGCCTAACAATTTACTTTCTACCCCAAAATTTCCTAATTTCGTATTGATAAATATTTGTCATGAAACTCGCCGACCTTGACTTAAACAAAATGTATACCTACGCCGACTATTTCAAATGGAAATTTGAAGAGCGGGTAGAATTGCTGAAAGGTAAGATTTTCGAAATGAGTGGGCCTAACAGGGTTCACCAGAAACTGGTTTTAAAACTAGGAAGTTCATTGAGCTTCTTTTTGGAAAATTCTTCTTGTGAAGTTTATATTGCCCCATTCGACGTTAGATTACCTCGAAAGTCAAAAAATGATAAAGATATCATTACCGTTGTCCAGCCAGATGTTTGTGTTATTTGTGATAAATCTAAATTAGATGACAGGGGTTGCTTAGGTGCACCGGATATTGTTATTGAGGTCCTATCCCCATCAAATAACAAAAAAGACCTGAAATATAAGTACCAGATTTATGAAGAAGCTGGTGTGAAAGAATATTGGGTGGTTTTTCCTCAGGATAGGTCATTGATGATTTATACACTCACTAATGATAAATATTTAGCCTCCCCATTTTTATTCTCCGGCGATATTGCAGAATCAGCAGCACTACCCGGTTTTAAGCTCGACCTCACCGGTTTATTCGCATCTATACCCGAAAATGAATGATTAGAATCAGGTCTGGTTTAAGTACAATATTGCATTACTATAAATCCATTCAATGATTATCTTTACGCTATAAATTGTATAATCATGCAGCGTGATACCGCCATATTTGAATTAATAAATGAAGAACTGGAACGCCAACGCCACGGACTGGAATTGATAGCTTCAGAAAATTTCACCAGCATGCAGGTAATGCAGGCTATGGGTAGTGTAATGACCAATAAGTACGCCGAAGGGTATCCCGGAAGAAGGTATTATGGCGGCTGCGAAGTGGTAGACAAGAGCGAACAACTGGCTATTGACAGGGCAAAGGAAATGTTCAATGTAGGGTATGCCAATGTGCAGCCACATAGTGGTGCCCAGGCTAATGCAGCCCTTATGCTGGCTATTTTGCAACCCGGCGATACCATCCTGGGTCTTGACCTCAGTATGGGTGGCCACCTCACTCACGGCTCTCCGGTTAATTTTTCGGGTAAACTATATAATGCAGTTCATTATGGCGTAATCAAAGAAACCGGTAGGGTAGATTACGACATGATGGAACAACAAGCCATCACCCATAAGCCAAGGTTAATCATCTGTGGAGCATCGGCTTATAGCCGCGATTGGGACTATGCCCGCATCCGTGCCATTGCCGATAAGGTAGGCGCACTGGTTATGGCCGATATTTCGCATCCGGCAGGCCTTATAGCTAAGGGTTTATTGAGCAGTCCTTTCGGGTATTGCCATTTTGTAACCACCACTACTCACAAAACCCTGCGTGGTCCCCGTGGTGGTTTGATTCTCATGAAAGAGGATTTCGAAAACCCAATGGGCATAACCGGCCCTAAAGGCGAAATACGCATGATGAGCCAACTCATAGACCTGGCGGTTTTCCCAGGTACACAAGGTGGCCCGCTTGAGCATGTTATCGCAGCAAAAGCAGTTGCATTCTACGAAATATTGCAGGATGGCTTCTCAACATATGCCCACCAGGTAGTAAAAAATGCCAAGGCTATGGAAGCCTCCTTCAACAACAGGGGCTACAATATAGTTAGTGGTGGTACCGACAACCATCTATTGCTTATTGACCTACGCAATAAAAATATCAGCGGTAAAAAAGCCGAAAATACCCTGGTAAAGGCGGACATTACCATCAACAAAAACATGGTACCATTCGACGATAAGTCGCCATTCATCACTTCAGGTATAAGGGTGGGCGTACCTGCGGTTACTACACGCGGCCTAAAGGAAAGCGATATGGAGCATATTGTAAACTGGCTCGACCGTGCATTGATGTCGCCCGATGACGAAACAGTGATGAAGACCATTAAAGGTGAAGTAAACGAATTTATGAAAGGCTTCCCTATGTATCCTGAATTAGGATAGTAGAGTAGAAATATTTGGTGCCTCTCTATCTGTTTTAGCGGGTACAGAGGCATTTTTTTGGTTTATTAATAAAATTTTCATCTTTTTAGTATGTTTGGTATTGCAATAAATAATAAAAGTGTAGTGTGATATAGTAATCCTTTAATACACCGCCCAATGAAAACCAGCATACTCGTCTATATTTTTATATTTATCCTTATAATTTCTTGTGTGAGCCCTAAGAACGACTACGTTTTTAATAAATTAAAGACTGAATTGGATAAAAAGGGTCTAAAGATTGATTCAGTAGATAATATAGGATTGATTTATGTAACTGTTCAAGATATTAAACTTACGATTAGTCTTGACAATCTACGGAAAAGTTAAGCAGAAAGTAAGGATGATAATGAAATCGTAGAATTTGCAAACGCGATAGTTACTTCTGTGGATGAAATTGGCCCATGGAAGGAATGTAA
>CAIWHI010000598.1 GCA_903912435.1 uncultured Bacteroidota bacterium
ACCCGGTACCTCGCTCCACATGCTCGTGGTGAGGCAGCTCCAGTGTTTGCTATCCAGTTCTTCTTTTTTCTCTATCTGTGCTTCACATTTACTACAAATCAGTATTGTATTATCTTCATTATAGTAGTCCTGCCCTGCTACCTCATATGGTTTGAGGTTAGTTACAGATTCGCACAATTCGCATTTTTTACCACTTCTTTCAGCCAGTAAATCTTCAATTTTCATAAGCTATCTATTTTCGATCCACAAAGATAAAAATTTTACGCGGCTTATTATTTGACTGAATGTAAGTGTAAATATTTAGTGGTATACCTGATTTTGGAAAATTTAAGCCTAACCACCTTTGGCCACCTTAATAATTTCTCTGGCCGCATTATCAGATGCATGACTTGAGCCTAGTTTTTGCCATAGCGCGGCATAATCGTTTTTAAGCTCTTCTTTGTAAGCTTCATCCTGTAGCAATCTGGTGAGGGCCGCTTTAAGCTTGTCTTCGGTAAGGTCGTGTTGTATTAATTCGGTTACTACCAGCTTGTCCATTATCAGGTTAACAAGGGATATGTATTTTACCTTTACCAGTTTGGTTGCCAACCAGAAAGAAACCGGGTTACCCTTATAGCAGACCACCTGTGGCAATCCGAATAAGGCTGTTTCTAATGTGGCTGTACCACTTGTAATCAATCCTGCAGTGGCTTGTTTCATTAGATTGTAAGTATTGCCTTTTACTAATATAGCTTTGGTATCACCCATTATTTCTTCAAACAGGCTATCGGCAAGTGATGGGGCCTGGGCTATTGCAAATACATAACCGGGGAAATGTTTCACCATTTGCAGCATTATGGGAAGTTTCACCCTTATCTCCTGTTCACGGCTACCTGGCAGCAGGGCTATTATAGGCTTATCAGATATAGGTACTATTGGAACTTCATTCTTTTCCTGACTTACTACCTCTATCAGCGGATGGCCAACATAGGTTACATCATAGTTCCAGGTCTTATAAAAATCTACTTCAAATGGGAGGATGACCAGCATCTTGTCTACATCACGCTTAATTTTCTTCACCCTATTCTCCTTCCATGCCCATACCTGGGGCGAAATGTAATAAACTATGCGTATGCCCTGCTTTTTGGCCCATTCGGCTATGCGCATATTGAAACCCGGATAATCTATTAGCACCAATACATCAGGCTTAAACTCTTTTATGTCTTTTTTGCAAAAATCAATATTCTTAAAAATCTCCCCCAGATGCTTTATGACCTCGACAAACCCCATGAAAGCAAGGAACCTATAGTGTTTCACAAGGGTAGCCCCGGCAGCTTCCATGCGGTCGCCCCCCCAGCACCTTATATTGGCGCTGATATCCTTTTGGTGAATGGCCTTTATCAGGTTACTACCATGCAGGTCTCCACTTGCTTCTCCGGCGATGATGTAATATTTCAAAAAGTAAAAGTCAAAAGTTAAAAGTTAAAAGCCCTTCAAATTCAAAAGTAAAAATTCAAAAGTCAAAAGCCATTTATTGCAATACCGTGTTGTCATATATTATAGGCTATTGTGTCCGCTAAATTACCCTTACCACACAAATTTCAGCATAACTACAAACAAGGCATAGAGCATTGTGGCAATTACGATACCGCGCATGGCATAATCGAGGCGTTTCATGTTAAAATAAACAAAGGGTGGAACATTTACCAAAAGACTCATGGTGCACACTTTGGAAGCCAAACCTTTCTGATAGGTGAGTGATTTCACAAACATTAAGATACCTTCATGATGTCCCCACCACAAGTACATAAGCATGAGGCCCAACAATGGGAGAAACAATCCGATTAGAAACCCTACTATAGGCACGTTAATTCTCATATCCCTATTAATTATTGTTGCAAGATACTAAGGCAAAAATGGATTTCGACTATATGATAAAATATTTGGTTTTCAAATCAGGATATTAACATTTTCATTAGGCTAAACAAAGCTTTATGCAAACCTTACCAATAAAGGACCTGAATACAATACCACTAAAAAAAAGACTATAAA
>CAIWHI010000599.1 GCA_903912435.1 uncultured Bacteroidota bacterium
AAAATGCCCGATGCCCCACATGAAGTGTTATTAGTGTTGGACGGTAGTACAGGACAAAATGCAATAGAACAAGCCAAGCATTTTACTGCTGCTACCAAGGTTACCGCAATAGCTATTACAAAGCTCGATGGTACTGCTAAAGGTGGCGTAGTATTGGCAATCGCCAACCAGTTTAAAATACCGGTTAAATATATAGGTGTGGGCGAAAAAATGGAAGATTTACAGATTTTCAATAAGGAAGAATTTGTGGATAGCTTGTTTAGCCTCAACAAATAGGTTATTTATCTCCAATTGGCTGATTAATTTTTCAAATTAATCAGCCAATTTTTATTTATGCTCTTTAGCATTTCCACATTTATGTATCTTTAAGTGAAGATGAAAAGCCGGTTTGTTTTACCACTCGTAATTGTTGCAATAGGTATTGCAGCCTTACTACATAGGTATAAGGCCCGACACCAATCTACAGAAATTGACGTAATTCAAAAGGGTCTCCAATCCCTGGTGCGCTACCTTCCACTATCAGCATCCTTTACTTACAAACCCGAAGGCGTTAGTACCGATGTGTATTTGTATGGCAGGTATATATTGGCTCCCCGTTACTTGTCTATTAATTACAAGGAACATTTTGATACTGTATTGTCGGTTTGCCCACACAATGTTGCTGATACCATTGTAACCAGAATTCTAGGCAACAGAAGACTATTAGGACAAAGTAAAGACGAACATTATGCTTATTTTTTAACCTGTAGCAGATAAATATGCCCAATCCGGTTCGACATATCGTAATTGTGGCATTGGCTATGGGCTTGTTGAGCATGCTTTTCTTCCTGTCATTGGTATTGCATCTGCCTCCTGTTTTAGTCCCAGTTTTGATTATTATTTCGGAACTTTTCTTCATTAGATACCTTATCCGGGTTATTCCTACCGAGGACCCCTCAGGTTTCAAGGATAAATGGTGGTTGTACCTGGTATTTGTATTGGGCATAGGACTGTTTGTTTATAATGCCTACTTTGTTGACGAAAAATATGGAGGCTGGGATGCCTGGTGTATGTGGAGCCTACATGCAGGTTTCCTATCGGGTGGGGCAGATAAGTGGTGGAAAATGTTCCTAGCTTCATTTGCAGAGCATACCGACTATCCATTGCTATTGCCGGGAATTAATGGCTTTTTTATGCGTTACATGCATTTGTATGCCTGGCCATTTGTAACCTATATTACTTATGTTACTAGTATTTCGTTTGGCCTGGCTATACCAGTATTGCTATTTCTGGTGAATGTGCGGCGAAATACCATCATTGGAATGATAGTCTTTTTTGTGTTTGTTACAAACACCTTCTATGTAAGCAGTAGTGTGTCGCAATATGCCGACCTACCCCTGGCCTTTTACTTTTTATGTGCCCTAATAACAATAGATCAGGCCAAGGACAACAAAGTCTGGCTCATGATATCGGCAGCATCAATAGGCTGTTGTATGTGGACAAAAAATGAGGGGGTAATTTTGGCTGCCCTATTTATTGCCTTTAATTCAAGGCAGTTTTTTTCAAAGCAGGGTATCAAATGGTTTTTGATGGGCATTTTCTTGCCTTGCCTGGTTTTGATGATATTTAAAGTAGGCTATGCCCCTGCCAATGACCTGGTGGGTTCGCTCAATTTCGGGACCTTTAAGCAGCTATTGATGTCTAAAAGGTATTCAATGATAGGCGATCATTTTTGGCTTTACCTCAATGAACATTTTTTGTATGCCGTTATTGGTTTTATAGCCTACCTGGTATTATGCATCATAGAAAGAAAAGGGCCTTCAAGGCATTTTTATATGCTCATAGCCTGTATGGTGGTATACCTATTTATCTATGTACTATCCACCCAGGATTTAGAATGGCACCTGGCTACCTCGCAGGAGCGCTTAATGATTCAGTTGATGCCGGCCATGCTTTATGTTGTTACCACAAGATTTTCTACAATTAATAAGGATTCTTTGGTGGGGGTGTTTAGGAGGAAAGTGTAAGACTGGAATAACACTTGTCTGCAACTATAGTAATGTCTAGTGCTACATGGGGTTGAAAAAAAACATCATTTTTCCTTAAATGAGTCAGTCTTTATCGTTTACATCAATTCTATTTGGGTTAAGCACTTTTAAATCGCTAATATTTGTAAAGTCTTTATCGCTTGTTATTAGTGTTAAATTATTGCAGATGGCTGTAGCAGCTATTATGGCATCAGGTGTTTTAATTTTCCTGTTTCTTTTAATTTTTATGCAAAGGTTTACAATTGGAGGCGTTAATTCGAAGATGTTTGAATACTCAACAAAATCTGCGATGATTCTTTCTTTATTTTTATCTGAGGTAACCCAGGCTAAAGATTCAATTTTGGTTATTATAGAAATGTTGGGGGTATTATCAATGATTTCACCTATAAATTCCATCGACTCAGGAGAGAATTGCCTGGATAAAAAATGCGAAATAACGTTGTTGTCAATTAGGTATTGTCCCATTCTTTTCTCAATTTTCTGGTATGATTATCGAAACTATTAGCATCTTCAATTGAAAATACGCCATTGAATTTTTGAGATAATTTTTCAGGTATTTCTTTACTATTATTTTTTACAATCTTTAATATTTGGAGGTTTTCCAAATCCTGAATTAAATCCATAGCTTTTTGTGTTTCAATCTCAATTTGTAAAGTTTGCATGTTGGTTCAATTTTAAGTTACGATTTTACTTTTTGCTTTAGGACTTGCAAATTCTATATCAAACTTAGATAAAATAATTTGCTTTTTGAAAACTGAAAATCATAAAATCCTATGTAACCTGATTCCCCAAAAAAAGTTTTAGTTCCATTTAGCGGATAGCCATCCCAACTAAACAATAACCAAAAAAAGGCCGCATCTTCCTAACGATGCAGCCCATATAATTATTTCAGGTATCTCTTTATTTCCCGCTCCACATCACGGTTTTTAATGGTTTCCCGTTTGTCATGGAGTTTTTTGCCACGGCCCAGGCCAATTTCTAGTTTGGCATAGCCCTTGTCATTTACAAACATGCTGAGTGGCACTATGGTAAATCCTTTTTCTTTTACCTTGAGTTGCCACTTGGTAAGCTCCTTTTTGGTGAGTAGTAATTTTCTATCCCTCACAGGTAAATGACCTGCATAACCGGCATTGATGTATTCGGCTATGTGCAGGCTTTTTACCCACAGTTCACCATCGGTAAAAAGGCAATAGCTATCATTAAAGCTTACCTTGCCATTTCTTACCGATTTTATTTCAGAACCCGTAAGCATAATACCAGCCTTTAGTTTATCCTCAATTGCGTATTCAAAGGTTGCAGGCCGGTTTTTAATGTAGATATTGTCGTTCAATTTTTTTTGTGAATTGGGTATTTATGTTTTCTGATAGATGATTATTGTTGTTGCAATCTCTTAGTTACTTACAGCAGCCTCTTTGCCCTTCATAAACCACTTTACAGTCATGGTCAATTTATGTTTCAGGTTTTTGCGACTAATGATAAAGTCCAGGAAGCCATGTTCCAGCAGGAACTCTGCACTCTGGAAGCCCGGTGGCAGATCTTTCTTGATGGTTTCTTTAATTACCCTTGGGCCGGCAAAGCAGATAAGGGCATTGGGCTCAGCAATATTTATATCACCCAGCATAGCGTATGATGCCGTAACACCACCAGTGGTAGGGTCGGTCATAAGCGAGATGTAGGGTAGGCCGGCTTTCGATAGGCGGGTAAGCATGGCGGCTGTTTTGGCCATCTGCATCAATGAAAATGCGCTCTCCATCATACGTGCCCCGCCCGACTTTGAAATGACCATGAAGGGCATTTTGTGGGCGATACTGTATTCGATAGCCCTGCTGATTTTTTCACCTACTACAGAGCCCATAGAGCCACCAATAAAGTTGAAATTCATACATGCCACTACAAAATCCAGGCCATTCATTTTTCCCACGCCTACGGTCATTGCGTCCTTAAGCCCTGTACTTTTTTGTGCATCTATTATGCGCGCCCCATAGGGCTTCATATCCACAAAGCCCAGGTGGTCTTTAGGCACAATATTTTCAAACAGGAGCTGGTAGGTATTATTATCGAAAAGTATCTCGAAATACTCAACTGAATTGATACGGTTATGAAATTCGCACGAGTGGCATACATACATGTTGTCGTGCAATTCCTTAACGGTAACAGTAGCTTTGCACTTTGGGCATTTGTGCCAGAGGCCATCAGGAGTTTCCTTTTTTTCTTCAGTAGTGGTCAGAATGCCTTTCTTGTTACGACGAAACCAGGTTGATGACATATTCAGAATATTAAAACGGTCGGCAAAGATAATGTTTATTTAACCCCTAAAGCAAATAATAGACAGCTCACAATTTTTGAGATTGTAAAGTGCAGGTATTTTATCAGGATAATAGCCGTTGTGAGTTTGGTTGAAGGTAATGTGTTAGCAATAGGAATATAGAAAGAAAGGTCTTAGTCAATGTATTTTGTGGATACAATTTGATTTAGGAACCTGATAACAATATTAAGCCGCGTATAGTTTGGGCTATACGCGGAAAAATTGTTTTTTGTTTTTTCACAGAAGGATAATTAGAATCCTTTGGTAGCTACACCATCAGCTATCGCTTGTAGTGCCTTAGCTTCGCTCATAATGGCAGCCATTTTATTGCCTTTGCCATCATTGCCATTAGCTATATAACCACCTTTAGCAGTTTTGGTTACTACCGCATCCTGCATAGGTACATTTTTTTCCTTTGTTTTAAGGCAATAAGCCTTAATCATTTTTTCAGTATCCATCTGATTAGCTATTTAATTTTTATGATTAATATTATCAGTTAACGGCACAATCTACTATATTTTTTAGATAAAGTAGTGTGAAACGGACAATTAAATAGGGTAATTTTTTCACATTGTGGGCTGTTTTGGTATAAAATGGTCGTTTGTAGCCGGTATTTACAAGTAATTGGTACTATTCCACTATTTTAAGGTACTATACCTATATACCACTTAATCTAAAATCTGTTTTTTACAATAGGTTTTATCCAGGTTCAAACTTAATCATTACATATGTTCATATCAGGTGAATTAAAAAACAATAGGAAATGTTTCAAACTCTGCATTTCCGATTATTTTTGCAGGGATGGCCAACGAGAAAGAACTACTTATTAGCTTTTTAGTAGACATGAATGTTGATGTTAGAAATAAGGCATTTGGCGAATATGTGCTAATAAGGAATTCTATTTCCCTTCTGTCTTCCCAAGGAGGTAGTTACGAACTGAGGATAAGGAAACCCAATGCGCCTTCCCAATTTGATGAGGTAACGGTTAAATGTACAGGCCCAAACATGCGCTTTGGTTGTACCTGTGCTTCTATAAAAAGATTTAAAATTTGTGCGCATGTTGCCTCTGCTGCTATTTTTATTCTCAACAGAACGCATGCAGTTACTTTTGAAAAATTGAACAATATCATTACTGTTTCGCGTTATGAGGCTAATTCAACTGTAAAAACAGCAACTATTGAGGAAGAATTAGGTATTACTGAACCACCCAAAAAGGAAACTACTAAATCTACAAAATCAAGCCCAACATTTCCTGGTGCCAAAAAGCTTACGGCAACTCCAACTACAAAGAAGAAAATCAATTTATCGAATCTATCATGGAAATCATTTAAGTCTAAGCCAAGTGCAGTTTTTCAAACTGTTCAACTCTTGTTTTTTGGCTCGCCATCGTCACTCATTATCAAAAATACCAGGTTCGTATCTATAGATAGAGAGAACGTTATATTAAGGTTTGAATACAAGCCGGATGTTGGGAACTCATTCAATCCCATAATAAGGTATGACCAGGATGAACAGTTCTACTACGCATGCGATTGCCAGGACAAGGTGCAAATGTGCTACCATGTAAAGGCTGCTTTCATAGTTTTAGAAAAGGAGAATAGTAAAACCTATTTTGACCAGTTTAAGGATTGGGATGCCGAAAAGAAGGCACTTCTAAAACCTTATGGGCTTAAACTTGGTGATAAAGAAGTGGAAGATTTAATATTTAAGGTTGATGCTTATGGTAAAATGACCATGAGGACTCCACCATGGTTATGGACAAATGATATCACTACCCAGCTTGAAGACTTTAAAAAAGTATTAGCACCACAAAAATCAAACACTAACAGACCATTATTATCTATTAATACCACCATAGATTTTGAAGTGGGATTTTTGATTAACACCGAATCCTCCCATTTTGAAAATGGCTTTGATATTGACTGTATTAAGGTTTACAGAACCGATGATGGCTATAAATTCAATAGGCTGAGCATACACCAGAGTGCCACCTTGCCATTACTTAGAGATTTAGATAATACGACCTATGAACATTTAATAAAGCTAAGTAGCGATATGGCCAAGCGCCATCTGACCTCATTGGGTTTCATTGGTTTGTATGACAAGAGTTTTCACTGGGCCAGGGTAGGAGATGATGTGAGGTTTGCCCTATGGCAATATTATACCAAGCAGGTGAAAATGTTTTGGCTCCACTTATGCAATAGTGAGCTGGTATTTATAAATAAGAAGACAAACTTCGTAGATAGTAATATCAATCCTATAAAATGTTCTCCCCATCCATTGGAATTGTCATTTACTGTAGCTGAGGAGGGTAGGTATATTTCTATTACACTTAACAAAACCATTAATGGCAAGGCTATAGGTCATGGTGAGGGGAAAATTCATAAGGGTTTCCTTTTTGAGCACAATGACCAATTCCATATTACCGAAGACGTAGAGGACTTTGATTTGTTGAAGCAATTTGAATATGGGTTTATAAAAATACCGATTGGGGCCAAGGGGCAGGTGATTAAAACCATCATACCACTGCTGCAAAAGAAGCATAAAATAGAAATACCCGAATCGCTAAAAGCCACATTAATTAATGCCGAACCCGAATTTCAGGTTTTGTTGAAAGAACTGGATGGTAAGTTCCTGGTTTTTCAACCTCAATATGTATATAATGGACAGGTAGTGAATTATGAAGCAGAGCCCGAGAGTATATTGAAACCTTTGGCTGATAATACCTATGTCATTATTGAAAGAAAAACAGAGGTAGAACAGGCATTTTTCGATAGTATTAAGGCCCTACATCCTAAATTTGATAAGGCAGGTGGCAATAATTTCTTTCATCTCCCTTTTGAGGATACGATGAAGAAAAACTGGTTTCTGGATACTATTGCCGGGCTGGTTGAAAATAAGGTGCCGGTATTAGGTATTCAGGACCTCAAAAAACATAGGTACAACCCCCATAAACCCAAATGGGAGATGAGGGCGGGAAGTGGCCTTGATTGGTTTGATGTAAGTGTAAAGGTTTCTTATGGCGAGCAAACAATTGCACTCAAAGAAGTGCGCAAGGCCATGGCTGAAAACCGCAAAACAGTAGTGCTTGGCGATGGCACTTTTGGCCTCCTGCCCGATGAGTGGGCTAATCAGTACGGTATGTTACTCAAAATGGGTGAGGAACAGAAGGATGGGAAATTGCGTATAAGCAAACTGCACTTTACCCTTATTGATGAACTGCATGGGCAGATTAATAATGAGGCAATAATTGACGAAATAAACGAGAAAAAACAAAGGCTACAAAATATAGATAGTATTAAATCAGTGCAGCCAAGTAAAAATATCAATGCCAGCCTAAGGCCTTACCAATTAAGTGGTTTCCAATGGTTGTATGCCCTCGATGAATTGGGCTGGGGTGGTTGTCTGGCTGATGATATGGGTTTGGGTAAAACTTTGCAAGCCATTACCTTTTTGCAATACCTCAAGGAGAAATATACAGGCACTACCCATCTGGTTATTTGCCCCACTTCATTGATATACAACTGGGAAAATGAGCTAAAGAAATTTGCACCCGGAATCAAATACCATATTTACTATGGTACAGAGCGTGAAATATCTTCTGCACATTTCGAGGCCTACGACCTTGTTATTACCAGCTATGGTATAATACGTAACGACCTCAGGGAGATGGTTCAGTTCGACTGGCACTATATAATATTAGATGAAAGCCAGGCAATAAAAAATCCTGATTCGCAAACCAATAGGGCGCTTCAAGTATTAAAGAGCAGGAACAGGGTTATATTGAGTGGTACCCCTATCCAGAACAATACCTTCGATCTTTATGCCCAGTTTAATTTTATTAATCCCGGATTATTAGGCAATAGAGAGTTTTTTAAAAATGAATTTGCCAACCCGATAGATAAAAATAACGATTCGGTAAAGGGGGGGCAACTACGCAAGTTGATTTTCCCATTTATGCTCCGCCGAACCAAGGCACAGGTTGCAAAAGACCTGCCGGATAAAACTGAGACCATCCTTTGGTGCGAAATGGGTAAGGAACAAAGGGCAGCCTATAATAGTTATAAGGAGTACTATAGAGTAATGCTGTTGGAGAAAATAGAGAAGGAAGGAATGGCTAAATCAGGTTTGTTCGTGATAGAAGGTTTGCTGAGGCTAAGGCAGATATGCGATAGTCCTGTAATGGTTAAGGATGATAAAATAACTACCCGGCAAAGCATTAAGCTAGATGAGCTGGTAAGGGAATTGGAGGAAAACGCCGGAGGCCATAAACTATTGGTATTCTCGCAGTTCACTGAGATGCTGCATCTTATTGAAGATAGGTTGAAGGCAGATAAAATTGATTATGCCTACCTTGATGGCGGTACCCCAGCCGAAAAGCGCAATGAACAGGTGCAGAAATTCCAGGAGGATCCCAACCTTAGGGTATTCCTTATCTCACTAAAAGCGGGTGGGGTAGGGCTTAACCTTACTGCGGCTGACTATGTATATATTGTAGACCCATGGTGGAACCCTGCCGTGGAACAACAAGCCATAGACCGTACTCACCGTATAGGGCAGGTAAACAAAATTTTTGCCTACAAAATGATTTGTAAGGATACAGTAGAGGAAAAGATCATTCAGCTACAGCAAAAGAAAAAGCAGCTAGCCGATGACCTGGTAACCGAGGATGCAGGCTTTATTAAGAAACTGACACGAGATGATGTGGCGTTCTTGTTTAGTTAGTAGGTTCAGGATAGTAGTCGTTTGGAGTAATGGAAATATTGGTGATTAACTCACCATTTTTGTCATAGTAATTATAGTTAACAATAACCTTGTGTTCCCTAAATCGTTTAAGATCATTGTTTTCTTTGATATTTTCTAATAGTGATGGCCTCATGTTTTCAGCAAATTTTTCAGCATTCATTTTTGATTTTTCCATAGTGATTATTGTGTAGTCTGTTTCGAAAATTTTGCCAGGTAGGGCTCGGGAGCTATCTAACCTGGTAATTTCATCCAGCATATTGGGTGCAGTACAGTTTACAACACTAGCTTCACACCTTAGTTGCAACTGATAATCTGCCGGTTTTGCCTCTTCTTTATAAGTTTCGGAAGTGAAAACCATTTCTACTAATGGCTTTCCATCTTTATCCTTATAGTCGTAGGTCATTACAGCCTTGTTATCCCGGTACGTTTTTAGTCCTTCATTAGTTCTTATTTGGTTTTGCATTATGGGTTTCATATATCCTTCAAATGCGTCAACATCAAAGCGGTTTTTAATAATCTTTATCAAGGTATAATGATAAACCATCTCCTTATGTGGCCTCACAGTTACACTATCCAGCCGGGTTTGGTTATCAATCATTTTTGGGCAGGTCTTATTGATACCTGCGGCTGCAAATTTTAATTTCATATCGAAATTGGCACCGCAGCTTTGTAAGGTAATGATTATCAAGGCTAAGGGTAAGTACCTAAGTGCAGGGTTCAGATGTATGGATATGGTTGCATGCTGGCTCATAATATTTCTTTTAAGGTGGTTATTGATTGCTACAATAGTAGTGATTTTGCTGAATGTATCGAATGAAGTACTAATAATTCTGAGAAAAATAATGTGATATAAAAAAGGACACCCAAAAGGTGTCCTCGAAAATATATTCAATTGTATGATGTTAATTATAGATGGCAAGAAACAACAGTGGCACCATTCTTAGTCAGTTTGGCAGCTTGTGCATCACATTGCGACATTGCACTGCTTTGTGGAATACTAGCAGTAGTAAACTGAGCCTGATTAACTACAGTGCCAGTAACCAATGACGAATAACTACAAGTGCAGGTATAAATTCCTACCGGGTCAATAACAGATTTGGAGCAGGAAAAAATAGTAACCGCAATAGTACCAAGCGTAAGAATAAGTGCAACCGGAAAAAATCTTTTCATTTTATTGAGTGTGTTTTTGGAATGCATAAAGATAAAATAATTTCCGTTAAAACAAATTGAAACTAAGCACAATTGTAATATTGTTGACCAACTAGATGTGCTTTAGAACCAAAAGGACATTTGTTGCTTTAAGCTATCATGAAAAGTATTAATGTGGTGCAGAGTATTAATTTACAGTTATAAAAAATGCTTGTATTTAAATTAATTTTCTGTAAAAATTGAAATATCCTTTGATTTTTCGATTCTCAATTTTATTTTTGATGAAACTTATTTTATGAAAAAAATCTTCACAATTGCTGCTATCGCCTTTATGGGATTGGCCCTGTTTTCTGGTTGCACTAAGAGCGACTCAACCCCTAGCTATAGCATGAAAGCTAGTATAGGAGGCGCTTCATTCAGTACTTCAAATTGCTTTGCTGCATCAACTGGTACATTTGTTGAAATCGAAGGTCTTGGTGGAACTTTAACTGCACCTACCTATCCTTATGTAACATTATGGTTGTTGAATTATGCAAAGACAACTGGTACATTTGCTATAGATAGTACAATGGCTACAAATTACGCCCAAATTGTTACAGGTGCTACCTCATTCAAAATAGCAAAATCAGGTTCCATTACTATTACCTCAGTATCTCCTAATATTGTTGGTACATTTAGCTTCACTGCTATCGATGGGACTGCTGTAACAGGCGGTACATTTACTGCTAAGAGTTATTAATAAATATTAAATGCTAAGAAGAGCCACCTGATGTTTTCGGGTGGCTCTTTAAGTTTTATAATGATTTGCAATCCCCCTAGGTTCGGCGTAGAATTAGTCACGTCGTGGAAGAAGCAAGTCTCCCGACTTGCGAATTAAAAAGTTCAAAAAAAATACCCCTAAAGTCCATTTATGTCAGTCGGGAGATTGACAGCAACCTCGACGAAGTCTTAGACTACGCCGAACTCAGGGTAGACTTAGTTTAAACCAACCCCTTTTTTCACAATTTATTCCTACTCCATCACCGGCAACACAATTTTAGAAGTATACTCCCTTCCACTATATATCTTAATATCGCAGGGTACAAAGTCTGATTCATTACAATGGTAGATATCTACAAACTGCTGCGGATTACGGTCTACCAGCGGGAACCAGGTACTTTGGATCTGCACCATCAGGCGGTGGCCTTTTTTAAACACATGGGCCACATCAGGTAGTTTTAGGGTTACTTTGGTTATTTTATTAGGTTCAAAGGCTTCGGGCTTTTCAAAGCTGTTGCGGTACCTGCCCCTCATTACCTCACCCCTAACCAGCATCTGATAACCACCCATAGGGTAGGGTTTGCCATTGCCTTTACCATCCAGGCTGTCGTTATAGGAGAAATTATCGGGAAATACATCTATCAGCTTTACCACAAAGTCGGCATCTGTGGTAGAAATTGATACGTTCAGGTCAGCAATTACAGGACCGGCAAGGGTAAGGTCATGTCTCAGGGTGTCTGTTTGGTATACCAATACATCAGGACGGCGGGCAGCAAAACGCTGGTCATCGGTCATATATTCGTTGGTACGGTGAAAATGCACATCTTCGGTATAGGGTACAGGTTTGGCAGGGTTGCTAGTATATTTTGTGTATTCCATTTCATTTCCCTGGATATTGCTTAATTCGCCCTGGGTATTCAACCAATAATCCTCATTTTTTACATTAGCCGGTGGCCATTGGCTAAAGGTCTTCCACTCATTAGCACCAGAGAAAAATATATTGGCTTCCTTTATTTTAGCAGTATTGCCTTTGTTGAGCAAGTAATAATCGAAAAAGGGTATTTCAATGTTCTTCTGGTAGTACTCGGAGTTTTTTCCTCCAAACCGCACATTGCCCAGGTACTCCCCCTGTGCCCTTGCCCATCCGCCATGGCTCCACGGTCCCATTACCAGCCGGTTATTATTACCGGCCTTCTTTTCTATAGCCTTATACAGGTTCCAGGCACCATAGCAGTCTTCAGCATCATATAGCCCGCCTACCACCAGGGTAGCCACATCATCGGGTATATATTGCACAAAATTGCGGGTATTCCTGTCCTGCCACCATTTGTCATAATTGGGGTGATTATACAATTCCTTCCAGAATTTCACACTGTCACCCATTATGGTGGCCAGGTTTTTAATTGGTCCCACACCTAAATAAAACTGGTAATTGTCCTTTGTATTAAACTGGTAACCAGGTGCTCCTACTTTTGTAGGCGTAGGCCTTGGTTTGCCAAACGAACTATAAAATCCAAAGGCATCCATCTCCATAAATGCGCCGTTGTGGTGGAAATCATCACCAATAAACCACTCCGTAACCGGTGCCTGTGGGCTCACAGCCTTTAGGGCAGGGTGGCCACTCAGTGCCGCCATGGTGGCATAATAACCGGGATAAGATATGCCAAATGCACCCACCCGGCCATTATTGTTCTTCACATTATGTATCAGCCATTCTATGGCATCATAGGTATCGCTAGCCTCATCGGTTTCGTTTTTCTTTTTATTGGGGTTAAATGGGCGAATATCCATAAACTCACCCTCACTCATATACTTACCCCTCACATCCTGCATTACCATGATGTAGTTTTCCTTAAGGTAT